>DATAKV010000566.1:0-3386 GCA_036261375.1 Anaerolineales bacterium | reverse complement strand
ATCATGGGTTCCAGCGGCTCGGCCGACTCTGCCGCGGTTGCCAGTCCGATGAAGATGTTCGAGTACATGGCGGCAGGACGGGCGATCGTTTCATCCGATCTGCCGGTGATCCGGGAAGTTTTGAACGAGTCCAATGCGGTCTTTTGCAGGCCCGATGATCTTGGTGAATGGCGGCTTGTGATCGAAGCGCTGCTGGACGATGATGCCCGCAGGACAGCCCTGGGGAACCAGGCGCGGCTCGATGTGCAGGGTTATACTTGGACCGCCCGCGCCCAGCGCATCTTGAACGGATTTCCATGAAATCGACGTACATCCATTTGAAAGACCTGCTCTACATCGTCCCGGCTGCGCTGGCACTCGGCGCCTGGTTTACATCCCTGCAGGGCCGCAATTGGCTGCCCGGTTTCCTGTCTTTCTCGTTCCTCTTCCTTTTTGCTTTTCTTCTTCTAAAGATCTCACATCGCTGGTCTGGCGGGGGAAGGACACTGGGCGTCATTATCGCCCTGGCCTTCTTTCTACGCCTGGCGGTTGGGGTGGGGATCTACTGGGCGCTTCCCATCTACGGTCACGCCGAGGCGGACGATCGCGCCGGGTATGTGTTCACCGATGCCCATGTTCGCGATTCCCAGGCCTGGAGGCTGGCTTCTTCCGAGCGGCCCATCGTGGATGCATTCAGCAGGTCGTATTCCTCCGACCAATACGGCGGATTACTGGCATTCAATGCCTTGATCTACCGTTACATCTCTCCGGATGCACAACGCCCGCTGATACTCATGCTGGTGTCGGCGTTCTTCGCCGCATGGGGGGTCCCGTTTTTGTGGAAAGCGGTTCGACGGGTCTTTGGTGAACGAGTCGCCTGGGCTTCGGCATGGATCTTTGCGCTGTATCCCGAGAGCATCCTGCTCGGCGCGTCGGCGATGCGGGAGCCTTATTTGCTCACATTCAGCGCTTTCGCTTTGTGGGGATTTGTCAATTATGGAGTGCGGGCGATGGACGGGTCGCCGTCCAACTCCAGAGAGATCCTCTGGCTTGGATTTGGACTGCTGGGCATGCTGCTGGTTTCTCCCGCAGTGGCACTGGTGACGATCGTTCTCCTGGGGGGCTGGATGTTTTTTGGCAGCGAGCGCCATACTCTTTCCTGGCAGGCGATACTTGTGGTCGCTGGGGTATTCTTGGTCGGCCTCTTCGTACTGTCGTCCTCCCTCAACCGGGCGGGACAGTTCGATGCGACCTCGCCTCTGCATGTGATCAACGACTGGCTGCAGGCTGCCGTCAAATGGGATGCCTACCGGCTGGAACGCGAATCGGGCTGGGTGCAGAAGCTGTTCGACGAGATGCCCGAGTGGATGCGCCTGCCCTTCGTCGCCATCTATGGCCTGCTGCAGCCCGTCCTGCCTGCCACGTTTATGCGGCCCACCACGCTCATCTGGAAATTGATCGGACTGCCGCGCGCCCTTGGCTGGTACGCACTGATCCCGTTTCTCCTTCTGCCGTTCGGCGCCGCGGCCGGGGTGGGGATGAGAAAGAATCGCAACCTGCTCTTGTGGCTGTCGCTCATGACCTGGCTGTGGATCCTGCTGGCTGCCTTACGGGGCGGCGGCGATCTCTGGGATAATCCCCGTTACCGGACCATTTTATTCCTCTGGCAGGCCATCCTGGCCGGGTATGTCTGGGTCTGGTGGCAGGAGACGCGCAATCCCTGGCTCTGGCGGATCGCTGCCATGGAAGTTGTATTAACGGCGATCTTTTCATTCTGGTATGGCAGCCGCTATTATCACTGGCCTGGCCAGCTGCCTTTCCCGCTCATGGTGGCCTTGATCCTGGGATTGTGGGTGATAATCCTGGGCGTGAGCTGGTGGCGGGATAAAAGGCGCGCTTGACAGCCATCCATGTGAGTTTATAATTCAGTCGTTGAATTTTGAAATCAAGGAGTCTGAATGCCCACTGCTCTCATCACAGGAATTACAGGACAGGACGGGTCCTACCTGGCCGAATTACTGCTCGCGAAAGGATATCGTGTCATTGGTGTGGCTCGCCGTTCCAGTACTGTGACCTATGAGCGCATCGATCATTTGCTGGACGATATAACGGTTGTCCAGGGGGATTTGCATGACCAGGGCTCCCTGCTGGCACTTCTTGAGGAATATCAACCGACCGAAGTCTATAATCTGGCCGCGCAGTCGTTCGTGCCCACGTCCTGGAACCAGCCTGCACTGACCGGTGATATCACAGCGCTGGGTGTCACGCGCATGCTCGAGTCCATCCGTTTTGTGAATCCCAGAATTCGCTTTTACCAGGCGTCCTCAAGTGAAATGTTCGGACGGGTCGTCGAAGTGCCGCAATGCGAGACCACTCCCTTTTACCCGCGCAGCCCGTATGGCGTGGCGAAGGTGTACGGACACTGGATCACGGTAAATTACCGGGAATCCTTTGGCATGTACGCCACCTCGGGCATCCTCTTCAACCACGAGAGCCCGCGCCGCGGACTGGAGTTCGTCACCCGCAAGATCTCGAACGGCGTGGCACGCATCAAGCTCGGACAGGCCAAGGAACTGCGCCTGGGCAACCTGGAAGCGCAGCGCGACTGGGGCTTTGCAGGGGATTACGTGGATGCCATGTGGCGCATGCTCCAGCAGGACCAGCCCGGCAGTTTTGTGATCGGCATGGGCGAGACCCATTCCGTGCGCGAGTTCTGCCAGATCGCCTTCGGCCACGTGGACCTGGACTACAACGATTACGTGGTCCAGGATGAACGTTTCTACCGGCCGGCCGAAGTGGACCTGCTCATCTCGGATCCCTCCAAGGCACGCTCGAGCCTCGGCTGGGAACCTTCTGTCGGCTTCCGCGAGCTCGTCACCATGATGGTGGATGCAGATCTCGAGCGGCTGAAAAAGAGATAATCCATGCCAGAGCTTTCCCTGATCGTCCCTGTTTATAACGAAGAGGAAAACCTCCCCATTTTGATGGAGGCCATCTGCCTGTCCCTGCAGCCTTTGAACCGGGAGTGGGAAGTCATCTTTGTCGACGACGGTTCCACCGATCGCGGCCTGGATGTGTTGAAGCGCCTCGTCGAGAACGATCCTGAGCACGTGCGCGTGCTCGTCTTTCGCCGCAACTTCGGGCAGACGGCTGCCATCGCTGCCGGCATCGATCATTCGCGGGGCAGTATCATCGTCCTGCTTGACGCCGACATGCAGAACGACCCGGCCGATATCCCAATCCTGCTGAACAAGCTCGACGAAGGCTATGACCTGGTCAGCGGCTGGCGCAAGGACCGCAAGGACAACCGACTCACCCGTACGATTCCCTCCAACATGGCCAACGGACTGATCTCCTGGGTGACCGGTGTTCACCTGCACGATTATGGATGCACGCTCAAGGCCTAT
>DATAKV010000544.1:0-10605 GCA_036261375.1 Anaerolineales bacterium | reverse complement strand
CTCATTCGATGATATATATCGGCTTATGGGGTTGTTATGACGTTCACCTACACTTGGATCAAAAGGAAATAACAAATGAGTGAAGTCCTGGTTTTTACTCAATCACGCAAAATCGATTTCGAGCATGTCGAAGACCGCCCGCTGGAAGCAAAGGAGGTTCGAGTCCGCACCTTGTATTCGGGCATCAGCGCCGGCACCGAAATGACTGCTTATCGCGGCACAAATCCATATCTGTCCAAGCAGTGGGATGCAAGTCATCGTCTCTTCCGCTCATCCAATGTGCCAAGCCAGCCCTATCCTCTCTCCGGGTGGGGCTACGAGGAAGTGGGAGAGATCATAGAAGTTCACCCCGAAGTCACTGCCCTGCGTGTTGGCGATATCGTCTATGGCACATGGGGACATCGTACTCATCATATCCTTCAGGAAGAGTATGCCAGCCAGCGCATCAAGCCCAAAGATTTGGATCCCATCCTGGCCATCTATTCCCACCTCGGCCCGATCGCCCTGAATGGGATTTTGGATGCCAATATTCATATAGGTGAAACAGTCGCTGTCTTCGGGCTTGGCGTGGTAGGCCAGGTCATCGCCCAGCTCGCCAGGCTCTCGGGGGCGCGGGTGGTAGGCGTGGACCTGATCGAAAAACGGCTGGAGTTGGCCCGGGAAGTCGGCGCGATCGTGGTTGGCTTGAATCCCGGGGACGGTTCGCCGGCGGAAAAGATCAAAGAGCTGACGAACGGGCGCGGCGCAGACGTGACGTTTGAAGTCTCCGGAAGTTCGGGCGCCCTGAACGAAGCTGTCCGTGCCACTGCGTATTCGGCACGGGTCATTGCACTGGGTTTTTATCAAGGCCAGGCCCACGGCCTGCTGCTCGGAGAGGAATTCCACCATAACCGAATCAACATCGTTTGCTCGCAAATCTCGAACGTCGACCCTGCCCTCAGCTACCGCTGGGATCGTCTTCGCCTGATCCATACGATTATGGATTTGCAGGCGCAGGGTTCTCTCAACCTTCGCCCGGTGATTACCCACGTGATTCCTTTTAAGCAAGCCGCCCGGGCATTTCACATCCTGGATGAAACGCCGGAAGAGGCGCTGCAGATCGTTTTGGACTTCTCACAAGGGTAAGTGTATTTGAGCCGGAAAGGACTCTCAAATGAAGCGTTTGCGTACTGGCATCCTGGGCTGTGGTGGTTTTGCCCACCGGCACGCCCAAAATTTGATCGGTCTGCCTGAAGAGATCGAGTTAGCTGCGTTCTGCGATCATCACGATTGGAATGCACGTGCCTTTTCAGAAAAATACACGGGTGTTCGCGGTCTCATATTTACAGACCCTCAGAAAATGTTCGACAAGGCAGACCTTGATCTGGTGATAATCTGCCTGCCGCCCTTTGCTCACTCGAATGAGGTTGAACTGGCGGCGCAGCACGGTGTCCATCTCCTCATCGAAAAACCGATTGCACTTTCATCTGAGCAGGCCTGGCGGATGGTAGAGGCAGCGGAAACAGCTCGCATCCAGACCCAGGTCGGGTTTATGTTCCGCTTTGGGACAGGGATCGAGCGGCTGAAAGAGTTGATCTCGTCCGGGGAGGCGGGGCCTCTCGGATTGATGAGCGCCCGCTACTTCTGCAATTCGCTGCACGCGCCCTGGTGGCGGGATCGCAGCAAGTCCGGCGGGCAGCTTGTTGAGCAGGTGATCCATATGGTCGATCTGATGCGCTATCTGATGGGGGAGGCGGTAAGCGTATACAGCCGCCAGGAGAATATTTTCCACCGCGAGATGCCGGATTACACGGTGGAAGATGTCAGTGCGACCGTCTTTGGCTTCCAGGGCGGAGGGATCGGCGTCATTTACGCAACCAACGGAGCCATCCCCGGAAAATGGATCAATGATTACCGCCTGGTCTCACAAAAATTGACGGCCGAGTTCAGCAATGCAAACAATGCCTTGCTGCATTTCACTGCTGAAACGCCGGTCCGGTCGGAAACGATCAGCAGCGAAAGGAACCCATATCTGGCCGAGCTGCAGGATTTGCTCACGGCCATCCACACAGACGGACATACACGTATCCCCCTGCGCGAAGGAGCGAAATCGCTTGACATGGCTTTGGCGGCGACACAATCTGCCCAATCTCATCAGGAACTTCTGCTGCGCTGAGTCACTCGGTTGCCAACGATCGAACTTTAAGTATTGAAAGCCCGGGCGTGACCGCGCGATGTCTGGCCTCAATGACGCACTCTATGAGGGGATGTAATGAGCTCGCTGGTCTATCGTTCCTCCTAACGGAAGTATAATCAACACATGTCCGTCCTCTCAGGCAAACGCATCCTCCTTGGTGTGACCGGGTCCATTGCTGCATACAAGGCTGCGGACCTGGCGTCCAAACTTACCCAGGCCGGGGCCCAGGTGGATGTTATCCTGTCGCGGTCGGCGGAACAGTTCATCACTCCCCTTACCTTTCAATCGGTCACCGGCCGGCGGGCGTTCGTCGATGCAGATTTGTGGGACAGCGAGGCGCATGTGCTGCACGTTGGTCTCGGACACATCGTGGACCTGCTGATCCTGGCGCCCTGTACAGCCAACACGATCGCAAAGCTGGCCCATGGCATTGCCGACTCGCTGCTGACGGTGACCGCTCTGGCGGCGAATTGCCCGCTGCTGATTGCACCTGCCATGGACGGGGGCATGTTCGAGCACCCCGCAACACAGGAAAACGTGGCTACGTTAAAAAAACGCGGAGCAACCTTTCTCGGCCCGGCGCAGGGACATCTTGCATCGGGACTCTCCGGGACGGGCCGGATGCTCGAGCCCCTGGAGATCCTGGGCTACGCCCGCCTCGCACTGGGACAAACAGGTTCCCTCGCCGGTAAAAAAGTGATCGTCACCGCCGGAGGAACCCAGGAACCACTCGACCCGGTCCGCGTGCTGACGAACCGCTCGTCGGGCAGGCAGGGCTATGCCCTGGCACAGGCTGCCCTGGATGCGGGCGCGCGCCTCACACTGGTCACCACACCCACCGCACTCACTCCCCCGGTTGGGGCGGATGTGATCCATGTGGAAACGGCCAAACAAATGCTCGACTCCGTCCTGACCGAATCCGCCGACAGCGACGCGCTGATCATGGCCGCTGCAGTCGCCGACTTCCGCCCGAAGGCCATGGCGAAGGACAAGATCAAGAAGGAAGGCGGCATTCCCCGGATCGAGCTCGAAGGGACCGAGGACATTCTGAAAATGATTTCCCTTCAAAGATCCGAAACGAAGCAGCCGTTCATCGTGGTGGGATTTGCCGCCGAGTCCCGTGACCTGCTCGAGAACGCCTCTGCCAAGCTGCAATCCAAAGGGCTCGACTTCATTGCCGCCAACGATATCTCCGCCGGGGATGCCGGGTTTGCAGTTGAGACCAACCGTGTCACACTTCTATTTGCAGATGGACGCAGCGAATCACTGCCACTGATGAGCAAGAGCGAAGTGGCCGAGACAATTATCGAACGCGTTGCGGCGCTGCTGGAGTAAATATGCGTATTCTTGTTATGTCGGATATCCATGCCAACTACACCGCCCTGGAGGCCGTGCTCCAGGACGCGGGTCCCGTAGACGAGACCTGGTGTCTGGGCGATGTGGTGGGCTATGGTCCCGACCCGAACGCGGTCGTCGAGCAGATCCGTGACATCCCGAACCTGACCTGCATCCTCGGTAACCACGACGTGGCCGTGATCGGCAGGATCCCCTTCGAAGCGTTCAATGGCGATGCACGCCGCACGCTCGAATATCACGAGCGCGTTCTCACCGCCGACAACATGGATTTCCTGCGCTCATTGACCTACAACCTGAAGGTTCGTGAGGATGCCAGCCTGGTGCATGGCAGCCCGCGCGACTCGGTCTGGGAGTACATCCTGAACACGCTCTCAGCCCGCCTGAACTTCGACCACTTCACCACGCCCTGGTGCTTCGTGGGACATTCGCACCTGCAGTGCATGTTCCAGTTGGATGAAAAAGCCGATCGCGTCTTCCTCAGGCCGATCAAGGCCGGCGAGCCGGTCCAGCTGGAGCCGCGCCTGATCGCCAACCCGGGCTCGGTCGGCCAGCCGCGCGACCGCGACCCGCGGGCGGCCTACGCGATTTACGACAGCACGGCCAAGACCTGGGAGCCGCGCCGCGCCGCCTATAACATTCCCGAAGTACAAAAACGCATCCGCGAGATGGGACTGCCGGAGAAACACGCGGTCAGAATCGCTGAAGGATGGTAACCACCCCCTCCCAGCCTCCCCCAAATACGACAGATTAACTTAGCAGGTCTACCTTTATCTCCTTGTCGTTTTTGGGGGAGGTGCCCCGATAAGGGCGGAGGGGGTGGGAACATTCCATCATACGCCATCGTCCTTGGGGTGAAATCATCGTACTTTCGCAAAGGAGAAGAAGACATGAAACGTGTACTGTTTATCATTCTGGCCGTGGTGGTTGTGTTCGTGCTGATCGGCCTGTCATTTGCCGGTATGGCATCCCAGCGGTCTTTTGCAACGGAGGCGCCTCCAGGATTTGGATTTGGCGGCGGAGGCGGCGCACCGGAAGTTGCCATGGAAGAAATGCCTGCCGCAGCACCCGCGTTCGATTCTTCCACCGGCAGCGATGCCGTCAAAAATGTAGACCTCTTTGCACAGAACGGACAGGATCGCCTGGTCATTCGGAACGCCGACCTGGCCATCGTCGTCCAGGACCCTGAAGAGCGCATGGCTGACATTGCCAGCCTGGCCAACAGGCTCGGCGGGTATGTGGTCTCCTCCAACCTCTACCAGTCCTTTACCAACCTTGGCAAGGAAGTGCCGGAAGCCAGTATCGTGATCCGCGTCCCGGCCGAGAGGCTCGATGAAGCGCTGGCTGAAATCAAGGAAGAGGCGGTAGACATTAACTACGAAAACGTCTCCGGCCAGGACGTTACCAGTATCTACATCGACCTGCAGTCCCAGCTCAAGGCCAAGGAAGCTGCCGAGCAGAAACTGCTCGAGATCATGGACGAAGCGACCCGGGCCGAGGATGTGCTGGCGATCTACCTGCAGGTGCAGTCCATCCAGACTGAGATCGAGCAGCTCAAGGGCCAGATCAAGTACTATGAAGAGTCGGCTGCACTTTCGTCCATCAGCGTCCGCCTGATCGCCGAGGAGAGCACCCAGCCGCTCGTGGTCGGCCCCTGGAAGCCCGAAGGAGCGGCCAAGGCCGCCGTCGAGGACTTGATCCTCTTCCTGCAGAACTTCGCCGAGTTCCTGATCCGCTTTGTGATCTTCACCCTGCCGGCGCTGATCCTGATCGCCATCCCGCTTTACCTGGTCTACCTGGGCGGACGGGCCCTCTTCCGCAGATACAACCGCTCTAAGGTAATTGTGGAAGAAGTTGAAAAGAAGTAATTGATGAAGAATGAAGTGAAGAACGAAGGCCGCCAGCAATGGCGGCTTTTTCTTTTATCCGGTAAATTTTCCGTCATTGCCCGGACGATGACGGGGAGTCCAGCGGTTATAATTTTCGATCATGGAAAAACTCGTCCAGGACGCACAGGCGCTGTTCAATGTTAAGATCACCGGGCGGCAGGTCATGTCCTTCATCACCTACGAGAAGGAATTAATCGAATGGAACAACCGGTTCAACCTGACCGCCATCCGCGACCCCGAATCCATTCGCACAAAACATTTCCTTGATTCCTTATCCTGTATTCTGGCCTGGAAGGCATCCCCGCCGGCTCATCTGATCGATGTGGGGACCGGCGCAGGGTTTCCCGGAATCCCCCTGAAACTTCTGTATCCCAGTTTGAAACTGACGCTGGTCGAATCCGTCAGCAAAAAGGCTGCCTTCTGCAGGCATATCGTGGAAGTCCTGCGGCTGGAGCAGGTGGATGTCATCCACTCGCGCGCCGAAGACCTGGGACAGAATCCTAACCACCGCGAAACATACGACTGGGCGGTGGCGCGCGCTGTGGCGAACCTGAATGTGCTGAGCGAGTATTTGATCCCCCTAGTGAAAGTGGGCGGCACGGCCCTCGCCCAAAAAGGCGAAAGCGGACCCGCCGAAGCGCAGTCCGCGGAGGAAGCCATGCATCTGTTGGGTGGAAAGCTGCGGCAGCTGATCCCCGTCAACCTGCCGGGCGTGGCAGATGACCGTTATCTCATTCTCGTGGATAAAGTGGCGGCAACACCTCCCAAATATCCGCGCAAGCCGGGGATCCCGGCCAAGCAGCCATTAACATGATTCATCCACGATCGTGATCCTGTCTGCCTTGTTGGGGATAATACACAGGAATTCGAACGGTTCGTCGCCCGTATTTTCATACGAATGGATAACACCTTCCGGGATGAAGACCACGTCGCCGGTTTTGACGTGGTGGGTCTCATCGCCGATGGTGATGGTCGCTTCGCCGCGCAGGACGTATTGCTCGTGCTCGAGGGTGTTGGTATGGCGTGGCATTCCGCCGCCCTTCTGCATCGAGAATTTACGCAGGGCGAAGTTCGGTCCCTCCTGGGAGGAGATCAGGACCTGGATGGTGGTGTCTTTTCCTGCAGCCACGTTTTTGGCTTCGACATCGGATGAATGTTTTATAGACATACTTTACTCCATTATTTAATACATGTCTTCAGAGCTTAATCAAGGAAACAGGGTGGCTGTGCTCTCACTGATTATTCTTTTGGCGGTTAAATCATACTCGATAAGTGTACGACCGATCGGTTCCTTACTAGCTTCACTCTCAATAATCAACACCGAGTCGTTTATCCATTCTTTTGCTTTATAGCAATGATCTGCAGATTCGAGCAATATCTCTTCTTCCCCTGACTGGCTGTCAACCAAGCGTAAGGAATATAGGTATCTTCCTTCACTATTGTAAGAAACCGTGGAATAAAAGAAATTCAACCCATCTGCAGACCATAAAAATCCATCACCCTGGTTAAAGTTGCTCTTCGCTTGAATAGTTGTAGTTTGGCCAGTTTTAATATCCATAATCCTAAAATCCCGAGAATATGCTCCATAAACAAGTCGTCGGCCTGTTGGAGAAAACGTGAATCCGTACCAGCCATACTCTTCTTTCAATGGAAGAATAGTAGAAGTAGCCCCATTCTGCAAATCTAACCTGAATAAACCCAAACCATCAGTTCCAAATTGTCTGAAACATTCACCCCCATCTCCGGAAATATAGGATCTGAAATAAGCATATCTCCCATCATTCGACCAGTGAACAACCGACAAACCACCATCAGGTAGATAATCTGCAGGCAGAATGTAATCCCGGTAAAACAATTTCCATAAATCTTTACTTTCTCTGCCTGCAAGTGTTAGGAGCAAATCTTGATCCTCCTCGCTATAACACAATTCAACCATCCACTGTTGATCAGGTGAAAAAACACGGGGAGAGGATATTAATTCACAATATTGAGGATGTTGAGCAACTAAAGTTTGTTCTGCGAATTTTGCAGTAGCAATGGCACGAGCGTACGCTGTTTGAGTCTGGTTAGGATGCATGGTTGCAGTTGTGGATGTTGCTTGGATTTCCATCCCTTGACTTTCAGTGACTGCCTGAGACGGCGGAGTTAACACATCTGTTGCCACGTTTGGCAAATGTGCAGGGGTACCACAACCTGTAACGATAAGTAGCAGTGATGCTACTACAGAGAGCAATCTGATTTGCATGCTTTCCAATCCCTCCTTTTTACTATTTGTTCATCGTGTTTTGACATAGCACCGAGTGAGCGGTACTTGTTAAGGAATCCTGGTATTCGTTGGCCAGGGTGTATAGGTGGGCACGATAGGCAGGTTTTGGGTGGGTGTGGGGGTGATGGTCGCTGTAAAGGTCAGCGTGGGCAGCGGGGTCCGTGTGGATGTGGGAGTCGAAGTGATGGTTGGCGTTGCGGTCGGGCTGCCGATCCCCAGGATGCTGAAGGCCAGGACCGAGGCGGCCAGCAGGACAAAGACGATGCCAGCTATGCCGCCGATGGCCCATGGGACCCAGTCGGCCCTACGATTTTTTTTTACCACAAGCTTGAAATCGGACGGGACCGAGACCAGGACCACTGTAATGTTGTCATGCCCGCCGCGCGAGTTGGCCAGGTCGACCAGGGCCCGCGAGGCTTCCTTCAAAGTGGGCCGCGTCCGGATAGTTTCCAGGATCTCATCGTTCCAGACCAGGTCGGTCAGGCCGTCGCTGCACAGGAGCAAGACATCATCGGGCAGGAGCTGCACGCCCTGGTTCTCCTCTGCCTGGCGGTCGCCCTCATTATCGAAAAACTTGAGCCGGAAATCGGCGTCGGGCGGCTCGGGGGAGCCCAGATAGCGGCGGATGACGTGCACGTTCGGATGCTCGCGCGCCATCTCGGGCGTAAGGATGCCCTTCTCGATTGCCTCCTGCACCCAGGTGTGGTCCACGGTCAGCTGCTGGATGCGACCTCCGCGCATCAGATAGATGCGCGAGTCGCCAACGTAAGCGGTATACAGCTTGTCGCCGATGATCCAGGCAATGGCGCACGTGGCGCCCATGCCTTTCAGGTTTTCGTTCGAGGCGGAGTGGGCGGCGATCGCGTCGCTGGCTTCGATAACCGCCTCTTCAATCGTCTCGCGGATATGGCGTCCATCGCTTTTCGCCACGAGCTGCATGATGTGATTGACCGCCAGCTCCGCGGCAACTTCCCCGGCTCGGTGGCCGCCGATGCCGTCTGCCAGCACGGCGAAGATCGAAGGGATCGGGTCTCGGTCGTCGAGCACGAACGAGCTGACGGCATAACGGTCTTCGTTGTTCTTGCCCGTCATGCCGGCGTGGGTTTGTGCCTCGACGTTGAGGTGAGCGCGAGCGGTGCGGATCATGCTGTGGACTCTATTTCTTCATGACGATCTTGGGCTCGGGCTGTGCCGGGGGCCGGTTCAGGTCAAACCGGTACGCCAGCTGGCCAAAGTCGATGCGGTCCCCGTGTGAGAGGCGCAATCCTTCGCGCGTAATGGGTTCGAAATTCACCCAGGTACCCGCGATCGAGCCGTGATCGTAGATGATGAAGTTTCCATCCTCCGTCTGTTTGATTCGGGCGTGCAGCGGCGATATGGATGGATCGTCGAGCACGCGCTTCGATTGTACCGGGTCTGTGCCAAACGTCATATCCTTTTCGGACAGGGGAATGGGCACGGCGCTGGCCGGTTCTCCACCGTTGGTCAGGCGGGTAAGGTAGGCGGGGGCCTCGGGGAGGCGCGCCGGTTTGGTCTGGAATTTCTCGATGATCTTGCGCGGCTGGGTCTTGGATTTTTTCGTGGCGGAGGCAGGCGGCTCGGTTACCGCGATGACGGGCTGGGTGAGCGGGTCTTCCATCTTCTGCCGCTTCGCCTTGCGCCGGCGGAGAAAGGGGATATTCAGCCGTCCGCGCAGCAGGATGCCCAGCAATAAGAGTCCCGCCAGCCCGATCGCGCCCATCACGATCTCAGAGCTATACTTCCCAAACAGGGCGCGAATGCCGCGCGGCGGCTGGACCACGGTCATCGTGATGGTAGTTGCGTTGCTCGACCCGCTCAAGCCCAGTACATCCTCCACTTCGGCAATGACTTCGTGCGGACCACTGGCATCATAGGTCTCCAGCTCCCAGATGAAGGTTTCGAAGGGCTCCGTGGTGTTCTCATCCACAACCTCGCCGTCCACGTAGAGGATGGTGCGCTTAATCTGGCGCGGATGGCCGTCGGGAAATTCAACGAGGATCTCGACGAGCTGTTCCGAGGGTGTCAGCTGCTCTGCATACGGATCGTCGGCGGGCGGCTGGCGCGTGATCTGCAGGGGCGGCGCGACGAAGATCGGATTGGGCGGCTCAACGTCCACGTTGAAGGTCCGGTCTGGGGCACGGATCGGTCCCTCCGCTGTGTCCACCGCCAGGCTCAGCGAGTGGTCGCCGCTTTCCTTTGCCGAGGAAGTATAGGTCACCGAATAAATGTTGCGCAGAGGCGCAAAATACAGGTTCGGGTCGGGCAGGGGCTCCACGCCCGAAAAGGCAAAGTAGGCGCCGTTGGTCTGCTGGGCCAGCGTACGGAAGGCATTGGCGCTGGCCGAGCCGAACTGGGTATCACCATCCACGAACCAGATGAAGACACGCACTTTGGTATCGATCGCCTGCTGGATGAACGGCGCAATGGCCTCCTCGATGTTCGGGTCGTCCATATGCGGCGTGATGAACAGGATGGCGCGCTTCATGCCCGACTGCAGGGCAGGCGCGTTGACCGTGTCGAGGGCAATGGCGAGCGACTGCAGGTTCGGGGTGGTCGTGCGGAAATCCGGCTTGAACGAGCTCAGGCTGACAAACCAGTCCTGTGCGCTGGCGTGGCTGATTAGTGATCCCGATAAGGAAACCAGGCTCAGGTCGTCCTGCGAATCGGCCGGCTGGGCGTTGGCCCAGATGCCCAGCGCCTCCACGATCCGGGTGAAGCGATCGATGCCGGTCCCATCGCGTACGGCCAGCGGGGGACCCGGGTTGACGGCCACCACCATCTGAACGGGGATGGGCGTTTCGGCCAGGGCATCGACCGGGCGCGGCTGGCTGTCTTCATAGACCGTGACCCGGGACGGGTCCAGGCCGGAGATGAATTCGCCGCTGGAATTGAATACGTCC
>DATAKV010000541.1:0-8487 GCA_036261375.1 Anaerolineales bacterium | reverse complement strand
GGATCGATATGATGCCAGGAATGGCCCCCAACAGCGAAATGACCTGCGCAGCCGCGAGAACCAGAAGTATATAGCGTCCACCCAAACGAGGAAGGAACGGATCGAGAGAGAACCAGCGTTTCATTTCTGGACCTCTTTCTCGGCCGCATCGGAAGAGGCTCTGATTCCCACCCGGATGCGGGCACGGTTGGCGCCAGTCGCCCGTGTCAGCTCACTGGCCGTGGTTGCCAGGATGGTCTCCATATCGGTGGTCCGGCGGATCTTGTCCGTGATCTCGAACAGGATGCGCTCACGCTCCGCCTGTCCGCGAATTTGTTCCAGCAACCGGGCATTCGCAATGATTGCAGCCAGACTTCCTCCCAGGGTGCCGAGCAGTTCTTCATCGTTTTCTGCATAGGCAGAAAGCTGTTCGCTCTCCACATTGAGAACCCCCAGCAGTTCGCTTCGATACAATAGCGGGATTGACATCTCGGAGCGAGTATTTGGGCTGGCCTCGATATAACGCGTATCCTGGAGAACATTGTTCACTCGCAGAGTCCGGCGATGCGCCGCAGCCCAGCCGGTGATTCCCACGCCGATGGGTATCCGGATATCGAAGACGTTGCTGGCATACCCTACTGCCGCCTTTACCTCGAGGCTTTTCTTCTCACGGTCTGCCAGCAGGATGGAGACCCGGTCACCGCCCAGGGTAACTTGGAGGCCATTAACTGCCGACTGCAGGGCCTCGTCCAGCGTAGTACCAGAAGCGGCTGTGGTCGTGATGTGATGAAGAAGCCGGTGCTGGGCAAGATGTTCCTGGGTCTCGGCGAATAATTCGGTGTTGACCACAGCGATCGCCAGCTGGTCGGCGAGGATCTGGAGGGTGCGCTGATTGTCCTCATCAAACGCGTACAGATGGTTGCTCTGCACATCCAGTACACCGACGATACGGTCTCCGACCTTCAGCGGGATGGCCGCTTCAGAGCGCGTCTGGGGCAGGAGCGGATTGGCATAGTACGTGGCATCGCGAGTGGTGTCGTTGACGATCAGCGGCTCACCTTCTCCGGCCACATAACCCACCACGGATTTCGACCCGACGGCCAGCCTGTGCCCGGCGCGTTTGAGCTGGACACCTGCTTCACCGGTGGCTTCCCGGATGACAACATATTCTCCCGCCAGATCCTTGAGGAACACGGAAGCATGATAGAAGTTGAAACGGGTACGGATCAGGTCAACCGCTTTTTGCAGGAGCTCATCCAGGTTGAGGGAACTGCTGATATCGCGAGCAATCTCCGCTGCTGTTTCGAACTGCAGGGCGACCTGCTGGCTCTCGCTCAACAGCCGGACGTTATGAATATCGCCCGAGACCTGGCTGGCAACCGACATCAGAAATCGCAGATCGAGATTGTCGAATGCGTGTTCCTGCTCCAGGTCCTGGACAATGAGTGCTCCGATCGCCTCGCCGCGTGCCATGAGCGGCACTCCCAGCCAGGACATAGCCGGCTTGCCTGCGATCCTGGCTCCCATGGCCGCCGCGCGCTTCTCGGTGTCCTCCACGAGCAGGAGCGGCTCGCCGGTGCGGATCAAAATGGAGGTGAGTCCTTCGCCGAGCGGAAAACTCTCGATGGAGGAAAACGCTCCTTCTTCATATAAGTAGGGGATGTGGATGGAGTTTGTTTTGGGATCATACAGAGCGATCACAAATCCATGATCCCCGATGACAGAGCGGACCTGCTCGTGGATGAGGGTATAGAAGGATTGAAGATCGTTGGTGTTGGCCGCATGGATCGCCAGCATATTGATTGCGTTCAGCTCGCGGGCACGGCGCTCATCGAGCGGCTCACTGACCGAACGGTCCGACTGCAGGGCTTGCGCGGTCAGACGTATGGTACGGGCAAAGGAGTCGACAACATCATCCGTCAGCTCAACTGCGCTGCGTGTTCCGATGAACACTACGCCGCGCAGCTGTCCATCCTGGAGGATCGGGACATAGGCGGCCGCCTCGCATCCCAAATGGCGCGCAAAGGCCACCAGAGAAGAGGGGAGAGCCGGTTTGCCGCGCAAATCCAGCTGGACGGGGCCATCCTTCAGACAATCCTCCGCCTCCGGCAGGGATAGATCGATGCCGCGCGGGATGGTTAATTGAGCGTCACGGTTGGGTGGGTCTGAATACTGAACAACCTGTAACTGGTTTCCGGAAGCTATCAAGTAAACAGTGATAAAGAATTGGTTATTGTTCAACGATTTGCGTCCAGGCGGCGATGTTAACTAAATTCCCAAACGGATTCTCCACTTAAGATGCGGCGGATTTGGTCGGGAAATTTGTCAGGATCCAGCGGTTTTCCCAGAAATCCGTCGAAGCCGGACGCCCTGGCCTTGTTCATCTGATCGGTGCTGGCTTCGGCGGTCACAGCGATGATCGGGATGGATTTCAGTCTCTCAGAGGCACGGATCTTCTTCAATGCACCATACCCGTCTTCATACGGCAGACGGATGTCCATCAGGATCAGGTCTAGGCGCTGCAGGGTATCTGCATATTCCACAACCTCATAGCCGGAGGTCTTCCATTCGCAGTGGATGCCCAGATAGCCCAGCATGCGGGCAATCAGCACGAAGTTGGCGACATTGTCTTCCACGACCAGGACGGTGGCGTCCTTTGGGATGGTGGGTTTTCGGATGGGTTGGGTGTCCAGTACGTTATCAGGCATGGGTTCTCCTCGGGAGGAAACGTTCAACCTCTCTGATCAGCTGGTCTATATCGAGCGGCTTCTGGATGTAGCCATCGCATCCCGCTTCGAGCGTTTTTTCCTTGTCTCCACGCATGACGTTGGCCGTCAAGGCAAGGATGGGGATGCGCTCGAAGCCGGGCATGGCCCGGATCTTTGCCGTCAGGGTGTAGCCATCCATGTCAGGCATGTTGATGTCCATCAGGATCAGGTCAGGTCGATTGTCCTTCAGAATATTAAGCGCGTCAAAGGCGTTAACTGCCTCCAGCATTGCGTAGTCTTCAGACAGCAAGATCCGGCGCACGAGCGTGCGGTTGTCCGGATTGTCTTCAACGTAGAGTATTGTGGCCTTAGAATCGGGTGATGTCATTCTTGACAGACCTCCGATTTGATTTTACTTTGACCTATGGGGGAGAGCATAACAGCTACCTTACAAATTACCAAACAAAAATGTCGAGGGTTCAATCCTCGACACTTGAGCGGGTGATCGGACTCGAGCCCACGATACCATGTATAGGAACCATGCGGATATTGTACTTGTTAAGTGCCTGGAATTTTACCCTACATTCGGTAGATTTTTGTCGCCGAAAACGAAAACGCAACGATTGGTGTGCCTTTGTCAGGCTCGCTTACTAAGGCGAATCCGGAGTCGACCCGCTTCCAGGGGTAGTAAAAAATAACCTGAAAAACAGGATGAAAATAACATGCTTTGTGCCCTGGCAAGTCGTACAATCATGTTACAGCAAACCAAGTGGAGGGAACCATGTCAGAATTCGGATGGATAATCATTGAAGTCATCATTGCAATACTCGCACTAGGAATGTATGGTTATTCAATCGTAGAGAAAACGGAAGATGTAGAGGAATACTAAACTCTGCTCTGTATCTGCTGCCAGATGGAGAACGCCTTCCAAAATAAAAGCCGCCGGATCAATTCCGGCGGCTTTCAGTTCGTTTGAGGCTTTATATATATTTTCCCTGCGCTTCGGGTTATACGTTGTCTTTAGGGAGTATAGCCTGTGAGCTTTGCTACGTACTGAGGAGCAAGGTATAAAATCCTATGACACAAGCAATGCTAAAAACAATAAAAAAACCAACGATAACATATGAAAGTATGCTGTTTATTTTCTTGGCTTGTTCCTGGACCTTTGGCGATAATGCTACGTGCATGGGGACAGTATTGATCAAGTCACGCCCACAATAGGAGCATACAATAGCCGCCTCGTGGATTTCTGCGGAGCAATAGGGGCACGCTTTCATCTTCGCTTCTCTGTCCATGGAATTTAACAGCTACATGACAGCTATTGCTTCTAAAGGATACATTACAAGTTACCGATGGGGTGAGTGCTGCCGGTGTGCCTCTTATCTGTGTAGGAGTCCTGGATGGCAACGAGGGCAAGATTCCAGGTACAGGTTGGTTTGGTCCCAGGGACATAAAACCGCCGTTCTGGACTATGAACGGCGGTTGTGAGCGGGTGATGGGATTCGAACCCACGATATCATGCTTGGGAAGCATGCGTTCTACCACTGAACTACACCCGCATGGTTCTGGGATTATACGTCAGCCAAAAGGGGGCTGTCAATACAGTATGAGAATTTGCACATCCCGCCTGGACAAGGCCGATCATTGGTTCCGCTTCAGCAGTTTGTCTGCCAGCTGATAGAGGGCGTCGCCTGCTTCTCCCTGGGGATCAGCTTCATAGAGATTGAGGAGGGCGAGGTCGGTCATTTGTTTGGAGGCCTCGTAGGCAGTCTCGTAGCCGCCCTCGTTTGTAAGCAAGCGCGCCACATCCTCGACCTCTTCGGATTGAATGGGTCCCTGTTTCCAGCGCGCTGCAAACTTGCCATTCCGGCCCAGGCCAGCCAGGACGGGCAGCGAATTCTTGCCCTCCACCAGGTCGCTGGCCGCGGATTTTCCGGTCAGCGATTCATTGCCCCAGATGCCGAGGATATCGTCCTGGACCTGGAAGGCGATGCCGAGATAGTGGCCGAAGGAGCGATAGGATTCCTGCTTCGCTTCGTCCGCGCCGCCAAGCAGCGCCCCGATGTGACAGCAGGCCGAGAGCAGCGCCGCCGTCTTGCCCGCGACCATTGGCCAGTAATCGTCGACGCTGAGGTCGTTGCGTTCTTCGTAGGACATATCCAGGAATTGGCCGCGGGTCAGGTCGAGGCAGGTGTCGTGCAGGATCTCGGCCGCTTTGACGATGACATCGGGAGAGTAGTATTCGTTCAGATCTATGATCGCCTGGTTCGATAATACGAACAGGGCATCGCCGACATTGATCGCCATCGGCATGCCCCACTTGACCCATGTAGTCGGCCGGCCGCGGCGTTTGTCGGAATTATCCTGGATGTCATCATGGACCAGTGAAAAGTTATGGACCAGCTCCACGGCGGCCGCGGCGGGCAGGGCCGGCTCCCAGGTGGCGCCGCATGCCGAGGTGCAGAGAAGCAGCATCAACGGGCGGATGCGTTTGCCGGTGGCCTCAGGCCCGGCGCCTTCTCCGCTCCAGCCCATGTGGTAGGTGAGCATTTCGTGGAAGGGCTGGGTGCGCGGGCTGTCGAGGCGCGAGACCTGTCGCTGCAGCTCCGATTCGATGCGGGTCAGAAGCGGTTTACTATCCATAGATTAAGATCCTGTTCCTGTATAAGAGTTGACGCCCTGGTTCCAGATCCAGTAGGTGAGGGCAAACAGTCCGATGCCGATGACAGGCGAGAAGTAGACGAGCGATGCCACTTCATCGGGACGCAGAAAGAGCTGCGAGGGATAGAAGGCGACGAAACCAATCGGGATGACATACGTGAAGGCAATCCGGAAAGCACCATCGAAGATCGACATGGGATACGGAGAGAATTCGCGCAGCTTCCAGGCCAGGCCAAGGACCGGGTATGAGTCGATCACCCAGAACGCCGCGCACGAGGCAGCGACGACGATCGAGATCTGGACGAGCGCGGCGCTGAAGAGGGTGAGGAGCAGCAGGGCCAGGCGGGAAAGAGTCCAATCAAGACTCAGCTGGGCGGAGGCATAGATCAGCAGCGCGATGCCGACAATGAGCTGGGTCAGTCCCTTCAAATCGAACATCTCGGACATGTAATAGAACATCATGTTGAGCGGGCGAAAATAATATTTCAGGAACGTGCCCTGCTGGATGTGGAAGCGAATCTGCCAGGCGTGGTCAAACAGGATCTGCATCGGCGAGATGGCGATCATATAAAAGGCGTAGATGAAAACCATTTCCATGAGTGTCCAGCCTGCCAGGGTCGGGACCGAGTTCAGGATGACCCAGAAGATGCCCAGCGTGGCAAGGCTCGAAAAGAACATGCCAATCGAGCTGATGATGAAATCGGCGCGGTACTGCATGCGCGCCTTGATGTATTGCGTCTCGATGATGACATACAGGCGGAGGTATTCGGCCAGGGATCGCACGCTCAGCCTCCCGCCACTCGCAGGACTTTGACGGCCTGGTTATAGAAGAGACGGGCTGCGAAGTACAGAACGAGCGCCCAGGACAGCTGGACGGCCAGCATCGGCAGGAAAATATCCATTCCCTGGTTCGGGCGGGTCAACATCATGATCGGTGTGTGGAAGATCGCCTGGAATGGGAGCCAGAGCAGGATCTTCTGCATTGCCTCCGGGAAGAATTGTATAGGGATGAGAGCGCCTGAAAAGACGGAAATAATGATTTCCTTGGTCATGCTCAGACCCCAGACCGACTCAGAATAGAAACCCATCAGTCCAACAAAGTAATCGATCGAGAAGCTGATCAGGAAGGCCAGCAGCAGGCTGAAGGGGAAGAGAAATAAGCCTATTCCAAATGGAATGCTGACCCTGAACACGAATCCCAGCATGATCGCCGTCGGCAGGGTGATCGCCATCAGGTTCATCAGCAGAGAGCCCAGGTTGGCAAAGAGCATGTAGAGCTGCAGGTCAATGGGCTTGGTCAGGTAGATGGCGATGATGCCTTCACGGATCTCATAATGCAGGTACCAGTCGGCGTAGGTTTTCAACAGGATGAAGATCGCACTGCCCAGCCCGACATACAGAAAGGTCTCGTTGAACGTCAGGCCGTTGATTGTATCCGAATAGCGGTAGATGCTTCGCCAGAGATAATAGGCCACTCCCAGGTAGACGATGTTGCCCAGGATGGTGAACAGGAATCCAAAGCGGTAGACCATGCCCACCATGAAGGTGCCGCGGGCGATGGGGATATAGGACCTCATCCCAGCGCTCCATCGTAGACCTTGCGAACGACATTTTCCATCGAGATCTCCACGATGCGGACGTCGTCCACTTTGAAATTGCTCATCACGAAGTTGAGGACCTCCGAGAGCGGTGTGCGGGCCTGGTCGATGGTCACGTCGGTCCAGAATTCTTCGACCTCAGCGACGGTAATCCCATGGTCCGTGCCGAAGTGTCTGCCGAGCTTTTCTTTCAGGGATTGCAGTGTTGCCTCACTGAAGTCATCGATCTGCAGCTTCAGGGTGCGGTAGGCGCCGAACAAGGCGTTAACCTTTTTGATGTCGCCATCGTACAGGATGTGACCCTTGTCGATGATGATGATGCGCCGGCAGAGAGCCTCCACGTCGCCGAGATCGTGTGTGGTCAGGATGATGGTGGTGTTACGCTCGCGGTTGAGCTCCTTGATCACCGAGCGAATCTTGGCCTTGATGGAGATGTCCAGGCCGATAGTCGGCTCATCGAGGAAGACCACCTGCGGGTTATGAAGGAAGGAAGCGGTGATATCGCACAGCATGCGCTGGCCGAGAGAGAGCGTCCGTACCTGCTGGGAGTACAGGGCGCTCAACCCAACCAGGTCGTCGAACATACCCATGTGGCGCTCGAATGTAGCCTGGTCGACCTTGTAAATCTCTTTCAGGATCTTGAACGACTCGATGACAGGCAGATCCCACCACAGCTGGGAGCGCTGGCCGAAGACCACGCCCATGATCTGTGCCTGGCGAATCCGGTTGTCATACGGGGCGCGGCCGTTGACCTCGATGATGCCATCGGTGGGCTTGAGGATGCCGGTCATCATCTTGATCGTTGTGGACTTGCCCGCGCCGTTGGGTCCGATGTAGCCGACGATCTCGCCCGGCTCGATGTCAAACGAGATGCCTGCCACCGCTTCGACAGTGCGGTAGTCCGCTGAGAAAAGATCGCGGAACGCGCCGCTCAGACCTTCATGACGGTTCAGGATCTGAAAATGCTTGCACAAATTTTGGATATGGATGAGGCTCATCAAAGATGTGTCCCGGTGTAGAGTGTGGGCTGAATCTTATCACAGGGGGGCAGCTATAAAACCTGGCCTGCCGGACGGTTAAAGGATGCCCAGCCTGTGTAATTCCTTCTCCAGCTGTTCGGCGGACAGGAAATGGATCGTGGCAAACCCCATCCTGCGGGCCTGCTCGATGTTCGCCCGTGAGTCGTCGATAAAGAGACACTCCCGGGCCGGCCTGCCAATCCGGCGCAGGGCGACCTCAAAAAACTCGGGCTCGGGTTTGATGGAGAGCACCTCGCCAGAGATAATAATGTCATCGAAGAGGTTGAAAAAATCGAACCTCTGGCGGGCGTACGGAAATGTTTCTGCCGACCAGTTGCTCAGCCCATAGAGCGGATATCCCGCCTGCTTGAGGCGCTTCAGGATCTCCACGGTGCCTTCCAGAGGATCCCCTATGGAATCCTTCCAGTTGTCATGATAGGCCTGGATCAGGTCGGAGTAATGCGGAAACTGATGCGAGAGGTCGGCGACACCTTCGGCGAAAGAGCGTCCCTTATCCTGCAG
>DATAKV010000540.1:0-4158 GCA_036261375.1 Anaerolineales bacterium | reverse complement strand
TGGGCGGAACCCTACTTCGGCGGCCTGGATAAAATGTACGTCACCCACCGTCAGCTGGCAACGGCTGCGCTGTTGTTGATCTTCGTCCACGTGCTGACGGTTCCAATTTCCCTTTCCGGCTGGGCATTGGGCAATTACCTGGCTGTGGTTGCCTTTGTCGGCATTGTGGCGATCGCGCTGGTCTCGCTGGCGCCGCGCATCGCCTTTTTGAACAAGCTGACCGGCGGCACGTACGAAGGCTGGAAGAACCTCAAGCGCTTTATCGGCATCTTTTTCATCCTGGGCTTCATCCATTCGCTGACGATCGGCGATCCGCTGGATGCCTTTATTGCGATCAACTGGGTGCAGCTCTTTTTTATTTTCGGCACCATTTCCTATCTCTATACAGAGGTGTTTGGCCGCTTTTTCAAAAAGTACCTGCCGTACACGGTGGAGTCCGTTAAGCATCCAAACGCTGTCACCACTGAGGTGACAATGCGCGCCAAAAAAGAACCGATCAAAAGACAGCGTGCCGGGCAATTCCTGTTCGTCCGTTTTCCGGGGGAGAAGTCGCTGGATGAGTCCCATCCCTTTACCATTTCGAGTGCGCCTCAGGAGGATGTGCTGCGGGTGACCGTCAAGGCGAGCGGGGACTTCACCCGCCGTCTCTTCGATCGGCTGCAGGCGAACATGGAGGCGGTCGTCGAAGGGGCCTATGGCATGTTCGATTACCGGACCGGGGGACAGAAGCAGATCTGGATCGCAGGCGGGATCGGGCTGACTCCGTTCCTCTCGTTCATCCGTGATATGGATAGCAACCTTGGGCAGGATGTCGATTTCTATTACACCGTCCGCCATCCGGAAGAGGCGTTGTTCGTGGACGAGATCCGGGCAGCGGCGGAGCGGAACCCGCGCCTGAAGCCGCACATCCGCTATTCGGCAACGGAGGGCTCACTCCGGGTGGAGGATATTGTCAGGAACACCGTGGGGGACATACGTAATTATCACATCTACCTGTGCGGGCCGCTGCCGATGATCCAGGCATTTGAACGGAAATTTTCAGATCTGGGCGTACCGGCGGAAAACATCCATTACGAGGAATTTAATTTCCGTTAGAATAGATGCATAGAGGAGATCATGCAGATCGACATTACCCTCCATGAAAACGGCAGCGAGCCAATTGCCATCATGCGTTTGATCGGTGAGATCGACGCTTCGAACTTTATCCTTCTCTCGGATAAGGCCCAGGAATTGTACATGAACCCGGCCCGCAGGCTGGTCATCGACCTGAGCGAGGTGCCCGGCATCAGCAGCACGGGACTGGCTGCCATACATAAGATCGCGCTGGTATACAGCGGCGTTCCTCACAGGATAGAGGAAAATGTCAATCCCGATTTCACGCACAGCGGTAATGCGCGCAAGTATGTCAGGCTCGTCAACCCGCAGCCCAACGTAGATAAAACCCTCGAGAGCGCCGGGCTGAAGCTTTTCTTCAAGGTGTTCAAAGACGTGGACAGCGCGCTCGCATCCTTCAAATGAAATACAAAGAGGTTCCATGAGTCGCAGAAACAAAGAACGACGTTATCGCCGCAGCCGCCGCGATGACTATGACCGCCCGGGGAGGGGACTCACGTCCGCCTTTCGTCGTCCCGCCACACAGATCGGATTGCTGGTCGTCGTCGGGATCATCATTTACCTGCTCCTGCAATTCGGGGGCGGGACCGGCGCCAATGCACCTGCCAGTCTGCCAAGCCAGATCAGTGTCAGCGAGGCCTATAGCAAGTACCAGAGCGGCACCTTCGTCCTGGACGTCCGAACGCAGGAGGAATGGGATGAGTTCCATGCCCCCAATACCACCCTCATCCCGCTTGACCAGCTCCCCGCACGTCTGAACGAGCTGCCGCGCGACCGGGAAATCGTAGTCGTCTGTCGCTCGGGGAACCGCTCCCAGGAGGGCCGCGATATCCTGCTCCAGGCCGGCTTCGAACAGGTGACAAGCATGACAGGCGGCCTGAACGAATGGCGCGCCAGCGGCTATCCAGTCGAGCCTTAAGACCTACTCTTGCGAAGGTTCGAAGACTCCGCAGGATTTTTTCGGAGGAACTATGTCCGCTCAGATCGACGAACTGGTTCGTATGCGCGATGCCGAAACACTCTATGAATTGATGACCGAGGATGAAGACTGGCTGACCCAGTTTGACGCTGCGGAAGGACTGGTTAAGCTCGGAGATCGGCGCGCCTTTTCTTTCCTGATGACCGCCATGCTGAGCGATGACGACGAGATCCTCGAAGTGGCCCAGGAGATCATCAGCTCAACCGACTTCTCAAGGATGCGCGAGGAGATCGAAAGGGAACAAA
Organism: Anaerolineales bacterium; assembly: GCA_036261375.1. GTDB lineage: Bacteria > Chloroflexota > Anaerolineae > Anaerolineales > Villigracilaceae > Defluviilinea. The sequence goes on along the minus strand of DATAKV010000540.1, from coordinate 1,821 downwards.
GGCGAACGTCGGAGGAGCGTCTCCAGCAGGCGAAGAGACGCCTGCAGGGGGGCGGCAGGGTGTTTCGATACAAGATGGTCTACATCCCCGCGAGTGGGCTTACCCAGGATGACCCGCTCAGCGAGGGATACCCCGTTCCTGCTTTGGAGATGCACGGACTGGAGGGATGGGAGATCGTCAACATGCTTCCCAGCCGCCGCAACTCGCTGGTCGGCAGTGTGGACGATCACTTCACCGGCGCATATTTCCTGCTCAAAAAAGAAATGCTGGCAGGCGAAGCGGGTGAACTGGAAAAGTAATTCCCTGCCAGGGTACCATTAATGTAGCAAGGTACAGGAGGTTTCTATGTGTATGATCTGTGCTGCGATCCCGGCCACGGCCGCGCTGGGAGCCAAACTGAATGCCGACCAGCTTCAGAAACCGGTGGAAGAGCGCAAGCCCGTTTCGAAGATCACTGGAATTGTGATCGGGCTGCTGGTTGCATCGTCTGTCGTCTATCACACCCTGATCTGGAGGAGTTAACCGGGCTGGAGAGCGAGATGTATCTCGCTCTCCTTTCTTAAAATTGACAGAATGGGGGATTTCCTGTATCATCCTTATTGAAAATGATTTTCAATATCAGGATGAAACATGAGTGAACATCCCTGGCTCGTCCAATTGAACGAACAAGGCTATCGCCTCACGGAGGCGCGCCGCGCAGTCGTGGAGATCATGGCGCACAGCACATATGCCCTGACTCCCATCGAGATCTTCGACGAGGCACGTGAGGCACATCCGGCCCTTGGCCTGGTCACCGTTTATCGCACGCTCGAAGCCCTTGAAGGACAGGGGCTCATCCAACGCGTCCACCAGCCGCAGGGATGCCAGGCCTTCATCACTGCACCTGCCGGCCATCAGCATCTGCTGCTTTGCAAGCAATGTGGTGAAGCGGCGCTCTTCGAAGGTGACGACCTGGAGACCCTCATCAAATCCATCGCCCGCAAAACGGGCTATCAGATCAGCGAGCACTGGCTCCAGCTTTTTGGACTGTGTCCCAACTGCCGAATGGCGCAGGCATGAGACATATACTGGTTATTACCGGTTTCTTTGCATTTCTTTTCTCTGCATGTGGAGGCCAGCCTGCGTCTGGTCCCGGGCAGACGGTCCCTGTGATCCTGACCTCCACCCCTCTCCTGGCGGATGTCACGCGGGCGGTCGCCGGTGAACGCGTCCGGGTGGAGTCGCTGCTTGGCTTTGGCGTCGATCCGCATTCCTACCAGCCCACCCCTCAGGACGTCGCCCGGATCTCCGAGAGCCAGCTGATCATCGTCAACGGCGCGGAATATGAGCACTTCCTGGAGTCGTTGTTCGAAAGCGCCGGAGGGGAGGGAACGATCGTCGAGGCCTCGGCGGGCATCGGCCCAAGAGAAGATGCGGAGAGTGAGCATGGCTTAGATCCCCATATGTGGCTCGATCCAAACCATATGATCATCTATGTCGAAAACATCCGGGAGGCGCTCACTCATCTTGACCCCGAAGGTGAAGCTATCTACAAAACCAATGCAGATGACTATGCAGCCGAGCTGCAGGAGCTCGACTCATGGATCGTCGAACAGGTTGGCCAAATTCCGGCGGAGAAACGTCTGCTGGTAACCAATCATGAAGCCTTCGGGTACTTCGCCGAGCGTTATGGTTTTACCATGGTCGGCACGGTGGTCGAAAGCTTCAGCTCGAATGCTTCCCCCTCCGCCCAGCAGCTGGCCGGGTTGATCGACCAAATCCGATCGAGCGGTGCCCCGGCGATCTTCCTGGATGCCTCCGACAATCCCACCTTCGCCCGCC
>DATAKV010000537.1:0-3348 GCA_036261375.1 Anaerolineales bacterium | reverse complement strand
GGGGACGCGGAAGACTGGATCCAGTTCGTCCCATTCAGCAGGCAGGTCCGGCTGGAGGTCTCCTGCCTGGGCAGCGACGTCGATATCGAGATGCTCCAAAATGGGAGCTCGCTGGGGCAGGCGGCATGTGCCGATCAGGCTATTATCCCTGTGGAGCCCGATCAGCCCGTACTGCTGCATGTCCTGTCTTCGCCGCAAGGCTCCCTGCATTACACATCCTATAACATAAAGGTAATCACCGTTCCATGAATCGAATCGTGTTCGAAGATATTGCCCACCGGCCGGATGTGCTCCGTCACAAACGACGTATGGGAACGCTCTATGGCATGGCTGTCGGCCTGTCCTTTGCCGCGGCCACCTGGGGTGTGGATGGCTACCTGCTCAACCAGGCCAATGCCTTTTACCCCTGGCTTAAATTTATCATTGGAGCCACCCTCTGCATGATCCCCGGAGGCATTGTAGGCTGGGTGGTTGCCCGATCAGAAAAGGCATTCCTTGGGCTGATTCTATACCTGGGCCTGGGCCTGGTATTCTCCTGGCTGATCGTGGCGCTGCCCTTCCAGATCTTTCCATGGGTTGTATCCCTACTGGATCCCGAAATGGGAAGCCTGTTGAACTATTCCTTTTATGAAGGCTTTACCTCCCGTTTTGCGATCGCCATTGTATGGATCTCCCTTTTCGTGGGGTTGGTCGGCGTGCTGCAGATCCCACTCACAGAGCCCGCCGCGTTTTCCACCTCTAATTTCGGCAAAGTTGCGCCCCTGCTGGTTTGTTCCGTGGTCATGTTTATCAACGGCGTGATCGTGGATACACTCAACAACGAACCTCTGCGTACCGCGGTTCTACACATGAACAATACTGTTCAATTCTCGGTGGAGCATATCGGACAGGAGGTGGATCGCGAGACCTCCCGCAAGATGCGCATGTCCTCCCTGCGCGCCGTCCAGGACGTTATCGACCAGCCGCGCCAGCTGATCGTCGGCAGCTACGACCAGTTCCTCGACCAGATCCATGTGCTGATCCGCTTCGGGGACACATGGACGGATTGCGTGGTGGTTTACAACCAGCCGAGTTTCTGCAAGTACATCGAGCCGGAAACACCTTAAATAGGTGCGTTCTGGGGTCATTTCTCACCATATGATCCGGTATATTCAACATCTTAAAAGAGTTGCGATACTTGTGTCGAATTGTACAAAATAACCTTTTATGGTAGAGTTAATGCAGAATTTCACATTAACGAGGCCAATTGCATGAATGCCGAACGTATTCCTGACATCATCATAGGCAGGCTCCCGGTATATCTTCGTGCCCTGCAGCGACTCTCCCAGAAAGGCATCCAGACCACCTCCTCCCAGGAACTGGGAGAAATCGTGGGTATCTCTGCGGCCCAAATTCGCAAGGATATCTCGCAGTTTGGCGAATTCGGCAAACAGGGAACCGGGTACTCGATCCCTTTCCTGGTCGAGCGCCTGCGCGACATCCTGAAAGTAGACCGGGTCTGGGATGTAGTCATCGTGGGCATGGGAGACATGGGGCACGCCCTGGCCCGCTATAATGGCTTCACCAATCGCGGCTTCCAGGTCACCATGCTGTTCGACAACGATCCCAACAAGGTCGGCCAAAAAGTCGGAGACTTTGAGATCCTGGATACGAGCGTGATGGTCGAAAGAATCAAGCAGAACAAAGTCAAGCTCGCCATGCTGACCGTCCCGGCCACCGTAGCACAGGAAATGGCAGACCAGCTTGTGAAGGCCGGCGTACGGGCGATCCTAAACTATGCTCCCATCAGCCTCAACGTTCCGCATAATGTACGGGTGCAGTACATCGACCCGGCCACCCACTTGCAGCGAATGACCTACTACCTCGATTAAATCAAAAAGGCGCCCTGAAAATGGGCGCCTTTTTTTGTTTTAAACCTGTGGCAGACTTCGCCGCAAAATATTGTACATGGGCAGGGCTTTGACCGCGCCTTCGACCACACAGGTCATCGGGTTATCCACCAGATAGGCAGGGATGCCCAGGGACTTGGTGAGCAATTTGTCGATGCCGCGCAGCATCGCGCCGCCGCCACACAGGGCCACCCCGCGGTCGATGATATCGGCTACCAGCTCGGGCGGGGTCTTTTCCAGAACGCGGCGGCCGGTCTCGACGATGGCTTTGAGGGGATCCTGCAAGGCTTCGACGATCTCGCCGGTCGTCAGCGTGACAGGGCGCGGCAGTCCGGTTACCTGGTCCTGGCCCTGCACTTCCATGCTGTTCTCGGTGTCCTGGGGCACGGCGGCCCCAATACGGACCTTGAGCTGCTCGGCGGTCACCTGGCCGATGATGATCCCATATTTTCTGCGCACATAATTGACAATGGCCTCATCCAGGTCGATGCCTCCCATCCGCAGGGTTTCTCCGGAGACAATGCCATACATGGCCATGACGGCGGCCTCCGTGCAGCCACCGCCCAGGCAGATCGCCATGTTCCCGGACGGGGAGCCGATCGGCAGATCCACGCCGAGGGCGGCCGCCAGTGGCTGCTGGATCAGGAATGCCTCGCGGCTGCCCGCCTCCAGTACGGCCTCGTAGACCGCCCGGCGCTCCACGCTGGTCACCCCGTACGGGACGGAGATCATCACGCGCGGCCGGAAGATGCGCATCGAGCCGCTGACGCGCTGGAGCAGGTATGAGAGCAGCGTTTCTGTGATCTCGTAATCGGCAACAACCCCGTGCTTCAACGGGCGGGCCACTTCGATGCTCTCAGGCACGCGACCGTACATGTCCCGCGCCTCCTGCCCCACCGCCACCATTTTCTGGTCATAGACCTCTATGGCGACGATCGTGGGCTCCTCCAACAGCACCTGGTTGCCATCGGCGAGACGGGTGAACATGGTACCCAGGTCGATACCCAGGTCTTTGGAAAACATTGCCACGGTGCCTACATTTCTGAATGATGAATTCGATTGGAATGGCGACGGATTACATCGACGCGTCCTTGTCGGTGAATACGTCCTTGACTCTGCGGTAGCGCCGGGCGACATCCAGGCGCAGGTTAGAGCGCCTCAATGCAGCTTCCATTCTGAGATAGGTATCCTGGTCGTCCGGTTTGATCTTTGCAAGAGCATCCTCAGCGCGTTTCTTGGCCGCCTGGGCGCGGGTGATATCGATATCCATGATGTTTTCTGCCGCATCAGCCAGGATGGTGACAATTTTTGGCTGGACCTCTGCCATTCCTCCGGCCACCGCGAACAATTCCTCCTTGCTGCCCTGGCGGACCTTGATCACGCCATACTTAAGGATGGTCAGCACCGGCGCGTGGTTGGGCAGAATGCCCATTTCCCCGGCCACGCCCGGCAGAATGAC
>DATAKV010000050.1:0-9566 GCA_036261375.1 Anaerolineales bacterium | reverse complement strand
TTTTTTCACCGCATCCAGCTCTGCCAGCGCGGCATTGAAATCCGCTTCGCCGGGAGGCTCAGCAGACATCTCCAGCAAAAAACGGGTGATCGGATTATTGACCGTCACCAGGACTCGGTATCCGGCCCGGGCTGCTTCAAGCACCAGCCGCGGGGAGAATCCAAACGGATCGAGAAGCCAGCTCCCGGGCTTGTTTTGTGCCGCGTCGTAAGCAGGCGCGTGGAGTGGAAGCCATCGGGAAATGACTCCTTCCTCCAGCGGGGGCGTGAACCTGGAAAGCGGACCCGGGTCCGCCGGGCTCGTCCCCGGGATGTAAGGCTGGTGATCCATGCTTCAAGTATACATCCCCCTTGGAGTCCAGCAGCTAGCTGCTGGACTCCAAAATTACGGGATCGCACCCATCGCAGGCGCGCACATGATGTCATAGTATTCGAGCTCTGCCGCCTTATACTGCTCGGCATACGCAGCCGCGTCCTTGCCGATGGTGCGTACCGTGTCCAGATTAGACTGCACCTGGTACGGCCAGTAACGCGGCAAGACCATGCGCGGGTCGTTGACGTGACCTTCCGGCAGGAAGGCAGGACGGTTCGAGTCGGGCTGGTCGGCGAGCGGGACCCAGTTGTACATGACCGGTCCGCGCGGGTTGACGGTGAACCCCAGCCGGAAGCCATATTCACGCGCGATCTGCACGGGCTTGACTCCGAACCCGCCGCCCGGCCAGATGATCGCCACCGGGGTCTTGTTGAAGTTAGTCTGCAGGTCGGCGATCGATTTCTCGAACTCGGTGCGAATGAATTCATCGGGAGAGGAGTCGCTCATGTTGATGTTGTGGATGTATCCATGGGATTGGTGGTCCACCCAGCCTTCGGCTTCGAGGGCGATGTTATCCTCCAAGCTGATGGCGCGCGGCCCGTCTTCGAAACTGATCCAGGCATTGACCACCGGCCAGCCCCACTGTTCATAGAACGGCCGGAAGTGGTCGTTAAAGTAGGCGCCCTGGTGGCGGTCGTCTGAGATCAGCAGAACGGAGCGCGGCGGGATCCTCGCATTGTGATCCATGAAATCCGCCATCTGGGTGGCGTTGATCGCTTCGAAGCCCTGCTCCTTCAGGTCGTTCATCATCCTGCGGAAATCCTGCACGCTGATATCGTTGACATCCGACGCCTGCTCACGGTCCACGCCGTGGAGCATCACGACCATGACCACCGTCCCCGGCGCGGCGTTGTTGGAATTCCACTTGTTGTGGATGTATTCGCAGGCATCCTGTACGTAGGTGTGCGGCGTATCCGCCGGGTTGAGCTGGCCTGCTACAAAGGTGGCTGGAAGCGCCGGCGGTGTTCGTACAGCCGTCGGTGGGGGAACGGGCGTATCGGTCGGCACCGGGCTGGCCGTCGGCTGGAGCTGGGCGAACGCAGTTTGGAGGGCCTGGGTCAGCGCCGGGCCCATATCGGGTGTGGGAGCGGCCGCTTGAGGAGCGCAGGAGGCCATCAGGATGGAGAGCAGGCTAAGGAAGGGTAAAAAAAAGTTCGGTTTTTTTATAACGTTTTGAGCCTTTCGAAGTTCAGGGACTTCACAAGGTTTGAATTTGATCTTTAAGGTTGCCATGAAATGTATAGTTCCTTGTGCGGTTTTGAAGAGCTGACCGGAGTCATTATTACGAAACGATTATGCTTTAAGTAAGTCGGTGTTGTATAATTCTTATAATGGCCACCAACGAGCGTATCGATCATCTTGAACGTTTGCTCGAAGTTGTGCGGGGGTTGACGACGGCGCCCGACCTTCAAGCTTTCTTACAAACAATCATCAGCGAAGCGACCGAGCTGACCAACAGCGAACTCGCCTCCATTCTCGAATATGATGAGACCGCCGAGGAGCTGCGCTTCCTGGCGATGCAGTGGTTCGAGCGCGACCTGCTGCGTCCCGTGGGTGTACCCCTGGAAGGGAGTGCGGCGGGCTGGGTCTTCCGCAAGGGCCAGCCGTTGATCATCCAGAACGTCAAGGTGGATAAGCGCCACTTCAATGTGATCGACCGGATGACGAACCATGAGACGCAGTCCCTGGTGGCTGTACCGCTTATGGTGCGAGGCGAGGTCGTCGGCGTACTGGAGGCCCTTAACAAAAAGGACGACGCCCATTATACCGAAGAAGACCTGACCCTCCTCGAAACCCTGGGAGCGCTCGCCGCCCAGGCTATGCAGAACATGGACCTGGCGCGCAAGGTCCGGGCCTCCAAGGTCCAGCTGGCTGAGCTCGAACGCCTCAAATCGGACTTCATCGCCATCACCTCCCACGAACTGCGGACTCCCCTGGGATTGATCCTCGGTCATGCTACCTTCCTGCGTGAGCTGGCCGGCGGCCAGTACGGCGAACAGCTCGACACCATCATCCGCAATGCCACCAAGCTGAAGGAGATCGTCGAAAACCTCTCCGATGTGGATAACTTCGAAAGTGGGTCGGCGCGGGTAAAGGGGGATCGCGTGTCAATGGCTAAGATCGTCGAAGATGTGATCTCCCTATTCAAGCCTGAAGCAGAGCAAAAGAACATTGCCCTGAAAACAGAAATGGACAGCCTGCCCTATTATCTTCATGCAGACCAGGTCAAGATCACCATCGCCCTGAGCAACCTGGTTAAGAATGCCATCCAGTACACAGAAGCTGGCGGGGATGTCACTGTCAGTGTCGGGGAAGATTCGGGCTATCTCAAGGTTGCTGTTACAGATAATGGGATCGGCATTCCCGCCCGCGAGCTGCCGCGCATTTTCGAGCGCTTCTACCAGGTGGAGACGCACCTGACCCGGCGCTATGGCGGCATGGGACTGGGCCTCTCGGTGGCCAAGTCCATGATCGAGCTGCACGGCGGGCGCATCTGGGCCGAGAGCCAGGGACGGGGCAGCCGCTTTACGTTCCTCCTGCCGGTCAACCTGGGAGCCGGCGCCGACCCGCTGAGCCCGTTCCTTTCCTAAAGTGAAATTCGCCTTCGTGGCGGATTTTTGTTTACAGTCCTTTCTGGGCAGCGGGGAGCAGATATAATACCTCCAAGTATGAATCCTGAATTTCTGGTCTTTGGCCAGTTGACAAGAGAATATCTCCTGCCCTCCAACGGCCATCCCCGATTGGACGTGGCGGGGGGCAATCTTCTGTATGCTGCATCGGGATTGAAGATGTGGGAAGCCAGCGTAGGCCTGGTGGGTCGGGTCGGGGAGGATTATCCGCGGGAGTGGCTGAATGAGTGCATGGCGCGCGGGTTCGACACCAGCGGGATCCGCGTAGTTCCCAAAAAACTGGATCAAAGGGATTTCATCTCCTATACCGGATCGTTCGAAGCCAGCCGGATCAATCCCATTACCCATTTTGCCCGCCGCGAAATGACCTTTCCCAAAGCCCTGCTGGGATACCAGCCGCTTCACGACCGAAAAATGGACGAGGAGGCGATCCTGATCGTCACCGACATCCCCGACCATTATCTAACGGCCCGGGCGGCACTACTTTGCCCGATGGGCCTGACCCCTCAGACCCAGTTGATCGCTGGCATGAAGCGTGGGCAGGTGCACACATTCGTCCTGGAACCGGATTCGAATAGCATGCACCCCAAGGCCCGCCGGGTGCTTCCTGCCCTGCTCAACGGTGTGACGGCCGTCCTCACTTCGCTGGAGAAACTAAAAAATCTCTTCTGGGGTGAGACCCACAATCCGTGGAAGATGGCAGAAATGATCTCGGTCTATGGGCCGGAATATGTGGTTATCAAATGCGGTCCCGGCGGGCAGCTGCTGTATGATGTGAGCACAAAACACAAATGGGAGATCCCAGCCTATCCTGCGCGCCTGGCCGATCCCACCGGGGTGGGGGACGCGTTCAATGGCGGCTTCCTGGCCGGCTACTGCAAGTCGTATGATCCACTCGAGGGAGTGTTGTATGGCAACATTTCAGCGTCCCTGAAGCTGGAGGGGAGCGGCGTGTACTACCCGCTGGATGTGATGCCCGGTTTGGGAGAGGCGCGTCTTCATGTGTTGCGGGATATGGTGAGGGAAGTGTAGGAATGATGATCAACAAACAGATGCCTGCGGAAGGGAATGGGATGAATGATTTTGCGAACCGAGTGACCGAGCTGGCTGTCCGGATCCAGCAGATCCCCGCGCCGACCTTCGAGGAGAAACAGCGGGGGGAGTTTGTCTGCAAGATGTTTACCGCGGAGGGACTGGCAGATGTGTCTATCGACGAGGTGGGGAATGTGGCCGGTCGGTTGCCAGGCGCCAGCACCCAAAACGCCAGGCAAAAGCCCTTGATCGTATCCGCCCACCTGGATACGGTGTTTCCTGCGGAAACCGACCTGGAAGTGCGGCGTGAAGGCGAAAAAATCTATGGCCCGGGTCTTGGCGATAATTCACTCGGCGTGGCCTCGTTGTTTGGCCTGCTATGGATGCTCCGCGAGAGGAGCATTGAGCTTCCCGGGGATGTCTGGTTCGTGGCGAACACCGGCGAGGAAGGGCTGGGTGACCTGCGCGGCATGAAGGCGGTCGTCGAGCGTTTTGGAGGGGATGTTAAAGCGTACCTTGTTATCGAGGGCCTGGCGCTGGGATATGTTTATCACCGTGCGGTGGGAGTAAAGCGTTATCGCGTCACCGCCCGGACCACGGGCGGACATTCCTGGTCCGACTACGGCAAGCCGTCGGCGATCCATGAGCTGGCAAAGCTGGTCGTTCAGCTTGCATCGCTTCAGCTGCCGGGCCACCCCCGTACGACGATGAATGTCGGCAGGATCAACGGCGGCACGTCGGTGAATGTCATTGCCTCCGAGGCGGCCCTCGAACTGGACTTGCGCTCGGAAGGACAGGAGTTCCTGGCAGAGCTGGTCGGGGCGGTGGAAAGGCTGATCCGGAACGCGAACCGCGAAGATGTCCGTGTGGAAGCCGAGGTGATCGGTCATCGCCCTGCCGGGGAGATCCGGCCCAGCCATCCCCTGGTTAAGCTGGCCGAGGACTGTCTGCGCGAACAGGGGTTGAGTCCCATCCTGACCTCCGGGTCCACAGATGCGAATGTGCCGCTGAGTAAAGGTTACCCTGCGGTCGTGCTTGGTGTATCGACAGGAGGCAGCGCTCACACGGTGAATGAATTCATCCATACCGGACCGGTGGCCTCGGGATTGGAACAGCTCGTTCGATTTGTCAAAAGGGTTTGGGAATAAATCCCGCGCGTTATGTCCAGCCCCCGGATCTACTCATTTCATCTGTAAAACTTCATACACTTCCAGCGGGATGGTCTTGCCTTTGACCGTCAGAGGCGCGAAAGGCCTGGCTTCGATCTCATCCTTGACGCGCTCATAGGCGACGCGGCTGATCAGGATCTGGTTGCGGGCCGCGTTCTCCTGGATGCGCTTGCAGGTATTGACGCTGTCGCTGATGGCCGTGTATTCGAGGCGCTTCTCGGTTCCGATCCAGCCCAGCACGGCGTCCCCGTAATGGATGCCCACGCCGAAATCGAGGTGTCCTTCCATGGGCAGCTCGGCATGCAGTGCATGGACCGCATCCCGGATCGCAAGCGCTGCCCGCACCGCCCGCAGGGTGTGGTCAGGCTGGGGGAGCGGCGCATTGAACCAGGCCATCACCGCGTCGCCCAGGAATTTGTCCACGGTGCCCTCGCAGGCAAGCACCGCTTCGGCCGCGGCCGCCAGGTAACGATTCAACACGGCAACCAGCTCTTCTGGTGTATGTTTTTCGCTGTAAGCTGTAAACCCGCGTATATCCGCAAAGAGGATCGTAATGTCCGCTTTTTTGCCGCCGATCTGCAGGCTGTTCGGATCGATCTGGTCGAGCACCGCCGGCGAGACCATGCGCTGCAGCAGGCTCCGCTGGGCTTCGAGCTTCTTTTGTTCGGTCATATCGTCGAGCACGATGGCCACGCCCTGGGTCTTCTGTCCGGCATCCTTGAGAGGCGACAGGTTGAAGCGCCAGTCCACGGTGCCGCGATCAGGGAGGTTTTGGCTGAGCTCCAGGCCGACGATCGGCTGCTCACTTTTCCGGACCGAATGGAGGTGCGGAAGGATATCGTTGGCGAACGCAGGAAGGATTTCTTCGATCTTTCTGCCAACGATCTCGGCCGAGGCGTGTCCCAGGATACCGGCCGCCGCCCGGTTGCACAGCGTGATCTGGTCCTGGACATCGGCGGTAATCACCCCCGAGACAATCGAGGCGAACACATCGTCCATCAGGTTCTTGAGCTCGGTCACTTCTTCGAGTGTTCGTTTCAGGGAGGAGAACAGCCGGGCGTTCTCGATCGATACCGCAGCCTGGTCGGCGAAAGCCAGCAGCAGGTCGCGGTCTGATTCAGAGAAAATCCCCGTGCGGATGCGGTTATCGGTGTAGATGACGCCGATCAACTCAGATTTGACTTTCAAGGGAACACACAGGATTGAGCGCAGGTTGTACGCAATGATGCTTTCCTGGCCCCCGAAGCGCGGATCCTCACGGGCGTTCGTGGTCAGGACGGCTTCCCCCTCGTCGATGACGCGCTGGATGATCGTGCGGCTGATCGCAAACTCGTTCTGGTTGATCGATTCCTGTTCCCAGTTGCGCGCAATGCGGATGCCCATGTCCCCGCGTTCATCCCGCAGCATCAGAAAGCCGCGTTCCGCACCCATCAACCGGACGATGGTGTCCATCACGATCTGGAGTACCTCGTCCACTTCGAGGGTGGAATTGACCACCTGCCCGATCCCGGCCAGCGCCTGTAAGTGCCCGTAGCGCTGCTCAAAAGGGATCAGAATCTCGCTGATACGCGACAGCGCATTTTCCAGATCTTTTAGCCCGCTGATGGCATCCGCAGATCGCTTCTCATCCAGGGTGCTGCGCAGCACGGCGGCCTGCTGGGTGACGGCGATCACCTGATCGTTGATGGAGTTGGGCTTGGACTTTGAGAGTGTCATGGATTTTCCTTTAGTCGTCCAGGCCCCGAACTGCACGAACTAATCAGTCACGCAGCGGTCTCCCATACAGAAAATAGCGAAGGCGCTCCACGATCACCTGTTTGCGGATGTCGAACGCCGCGCGCCGGGCCTGAACAGCATTGGCGTCTCTGGAAGTATAAAGGTATGTCTGGTGTTCGTCCAGAAGTAGTTTGATCTGTTCAGACATTTTCGGCAGGAGGCTGCTCAGCTTCCGAGCGCGTTCGGCCGGCGTGTTGTGAACCGGGACCATCTGATCGAGGGTCCGCAGACCAAAATTGATGCTTTCGAACGCTCTCTCGATCTGGGAGAGGCCTCCCCAGCTTTCCCAGTGCAGGACCCACCTGGGGACTTCAAATCCACTGCGTTCGAGCGTAGTACGCAAGATGCTGGGGAATTTCTGCTGGACAGAGTACTTGCGGCCAAAATAAACAGCCGCTGCTGCCAGCAGGACTCCGATCCACGGGGCAAAGCGGGCGAGCGCGCTTGGCTGTTCTTCCAGCAGCACGGGATCGAGTCCTTCCTCCAATTCCTGCTCACGCCCGGCGAACAGCGCACTATCTTCAAGGTTCAGTCCAGCCTGCGGACCGGCCAGCTCCTCTTCGGACGGGTCGCGCGGCGGAAGCGGACGGTTCAGGTCGGGCTGGTTGCCGGTCGGTTCGAACTCCACCCAGCCCACGCCCGGGAAGTACACCTCCGGCCAGGCATGCGCGTGCAGCCTGCGGACGGTATAGGTATTGCCTTCGCGCTCCCCCTGAGCAAACCCGACCGCCATTCGGGCCGGGATTCCAACGGAGCGCAGCATCAGGATCTCGGCCGATGCGTAGTACACACAATAACCTTTCTTCAGATCGAACAGGATCCATTCCAGCTTATCCCGGTTGCGCGGCGGGTTGGGAATGGTCGGAGAATATTCGATGGTGGAGCGCAGGTAATCGGTGATTGCAATGGTTTTATCGTATGGCGTTTCGGCGCCGGCCGTGATCTCCCGGGCAAGCTCGGCGATCCGCGGTGAAAAGGACTCCGGCACCTGTAAGTATTTGTCCGCGACCCAGTCAGGATAGCTGGTGCCTGACTCGCGCAGCTGTCCCTGGTTCGGGTTGGCGAGGATAGCCTCCACCTGATACGTTTCCCCTCCTTTCAACTGGGGATAGGCGTGCCAGGCGACCAGGTCCCGGACCTGCTCGTTGCCCTGGCTGAACGTGACACCGGCGCGGCTGATCCAGATCGGCTGCGACGGGGAGTAAAGCAGGGAAAAGGTGGAGTCACCGGTGTTGAAAACAAAATGGGCCGGGGGATTTTCCAGTATGGCGACATCGAATGGATTGACTAGCGATGGAGAATAGTCCTCCCGCTGGGTCCCTGTGGTGTACCACTGCCCGTTGATAAACGAGTCATAGGTGCGCCCGCGCCAGTAGTAACGCGGCGGCCTCTGGTCAAAGGGGATGTCAGGAGCCTCGACTTCGAACATGACCGCATCCGAAAGGGGGAAGCCGCTTCCCAGCGCAAGCTCCGAACCGAAGAATTCACCGCGCTTCCCGCCGCTGGGCGATTCGAGCGCGCTAACGGCCGTCTCCATCTTTTCGGTAAAGGTACGCCAGGGCTGGGTGGCCTTGTTCCAGGTCCGGACAGCGGAGTTCCAGGATGTGACGGTTGCAGGCACGGTCCAGGCCACCAGGATGATCAGGCTGGCTGCGATGGCCATACTGCTCGTCAGCTCGAGACTGTTATCGGGGGATAGGAAGATGCGCCGCTCCCGCCACGACTTCCGGTTCTGGAGGTAGTGCAGTCGTCCCAGGAGAAGCAGGGCCATCAGGGCAAAGAAGGCCAGAAACCACAGGCGCCCCGGGCTGGCATGGTCATAATTCTGGATGATGAGCAGGCCGATGGCGGAAGGCAGGACCGCGTGGAGGTAGCTCTGTTCCCTCACCAGGGTGAAACCCGCCCAGGCGCCGATGAACCAGAAGGCGATGGTCATGATCACAACAAAGAACAGCGGATCCTCGACCGGGCGCCGCGCCAGAAAATCCGACGTGGAAAAGAACAGCCGTCCTGCCACACTGGTCAACTGCTCTTCGAGCGACACCTTCTGATCGATGGCAAGGGTCCACTGCAGGGGCAGCATAAGAGCCATGAACAGCGCGCTCAGCCATTGCGACAGCCTCTTCGAAAAAATACTGTAGCCCAACGCCGTGCCGACCACAAAGGCAATGTAGGTGGAAGTCTGGGTGAGGTACAGGAACGGAGTCCAGGTGGTGGCGACCAGCCGGGAGGCGACCGTTTCCAGAAGGATGAACAGCAGCGCGAGGGAGGCCCAGTCCCACCAGCGTATTGGAGTGGATGTTTTTTCCATTCTTTGAGTGTACAATTAAGGAACTGTAACGTCAAATACTGTAGAGGGGTTTTTATGAGAAGAACCTAATTTGTTATTAATCAGCTTTGCGACGGATCGAACGAGGCAGACAATCGAGCATCAACGAAGGAGACCTGCATGGATTTCATTACCGGAACTGGCATAGACTGGGTCCTCGCGATCCAGTCTATGGGCGGATGGCTCGAGCTGCCCATGCGCTTCTTAACCTACCTCGGCTCGGAGGATTTTTTTTTCATCGTCCTGCCGCTCATATAC
>DATAKV010000526.1:0-4232 GCA_036261375.1 Anaerolineales bacterium | reverse complement strand
TTCCAAAAATCAGACAATTCACGTATACTTGAGGGGATAATCCATCATGCGGGGAGCAGACAAGCATTCCATAAAGGATAGGATCAGGGAAGTCAATTCAAGTCTGGACGAGGCAGAAGATATCCGCTGGCAGCCGATTGTTGCCAAATATGCAAAACCCCACCTGGGGCGCAGTCTCTGGCAGGTGGCCAACAGCATCCTGCCTTATTTTGTCATGTGGGGCCTGATGATCTGGAGCATTCAGGTCTCCTACTGGATCACGCTGGCGCTTGCTCCCCTCGCCGCAGGCTTCCTGATGCGGACCTTCATCATCTTCCACGATTGCGGACACGGGTCGTTCTTCAAGTCCCAGAAGGCCAACGAGTTCGTCGGCCGGATCGCCGCCTTCCTGCACTTCACACCCTACTACCGCTGGAAGCACGATCATGCGATCCACCATGCCACCGCCGGCGACCTCGACCGGCGCGGCATTGGGGACGTTTACACCATGACGGTCCGGGAATATCTGGCCGCTCCCTGGTGGAAAAAGACCATCTACCGCGTGGTCCGTAATCCGCTGTTCATGCTGGGGATCAGTCCATTGATCCTCTTTCTCATCGTCCACCGCATCCCGCCTTCGAAAGGACGGCGCGAGATCGCCAGCGTCTGGTGGACGAACATTATGCTGGTGCTGGTGATTGCCGGGGTCTGCTGGCTCATCGGCTGGAAGACCTACCTGATGATCCAGCTGCCGATCCTGCTGGTCAGCTCGACGTTCGGGGTCTGGCTGTTCTATGTCCAGCACAATTTCGATCCCACCTACTGGGAAGGCCACGACGCCTGGGAGTTTGTCAAAGCCGGGCTGCAGGGCAGCTCCTTTTACAAACTGCCGCTCCTCCTGCAGTGGTTCACGGGCAACATTGGCTTTCATCATATCCACCATCTGAGTGCCAAGATCCCCAATTACAACCTGCCCCGCTGCTACGAGGAGAACGCCATCTTCCACATCAAACCGCTGACTTTCCGGGCCAGCCTCAAATCCCTGTCGCTACGGCTCTATGACGAGGAGCAGAAGATGATGGTCGGTTGGGAGGGTCTCAAGCGCTACCAGGGGCAGCACATCGAAGCCATGAATCCCTGAAACACGGGAGACCGGCGTAAGACGGTCTTTGTTTTAAGGTGAGAAGCAGTTGGAAGGCGCTCTCTTGCAATATCTGCAGCCTGGGTCTTTGCCCCGTCATATCGCCCGTAGATAATCTATCCTTATATTAATCCGCGAATCGGATAAATCCTGTATACTTATTGTCTATCGTACTGGGAACTCGTTCGTCAAAGGCGGCTTTTCAGCAATTCTCAAGCGGGGACAATCCATTTATTCTAAAAGAACGGAAGGCAAATATATGAGTACAGTTCCAAACCAGGCAGAGACGGCGGAAGAGATCCGCTGGCAGCCGATCGTTGCCAAATATGCAAAACCCCACCTGGGGCGTAGTCTCTGGCAGGTGGCAAATACACTGATCCCCTATTTTATTTTGTGGGGCCTGATGATCTGGAGCATCCAGGTCTCCTACTGGATCACGCTGGCGCTGGCGTTCCCGGCCGCGGGATTCCTGATGCGGACCTTTATCATCTTTCATGACTGCGGCCACGGCTCGTTCTTCAAATCGCCGAAGGCCAATGAATTCGTCGGGCGGATCACCGCCTTTTTGAACTTTACGCCCTATTACCGCTGGAAGCACGATCACGCCATCCACCATGCCACCGCCGGCGACCTCGACCGGCGCGGCACCGGCGACGTGTATACGATGACGGTGAAGGAATACCTGGCCGCGCCGTGGTGGAAGAAGGCCGCCTACCGCGTCATGCGCAATCCCTTTGCCCTGCTGGGCGTTGGGCCCCTGCTGGTCTTTGTCGTCACCCAGCGCATCCCACCCTCCAAGGGAAGGCGCGAGATCGCCAGCGTCTGGTCGACGAATTTCGCGCTGGTCGCCGTGATCTCCCTGCTGTGCTGGCTGATCGGCTGGCAGACCTACCTGATGGTGCAGCTGCCGATCCTGATGATCAGTACCACGATCGGGGTCTGGCTGTTCTACGTCCAGCACAACTTCGACCCGACCTACTGGGACAACCACGAAGGCTGGGAGTTCGTGAAGGCGGGCTTGCAGGGCAGCTCCTTCTACAAGCTGCCGCTCATCCTGCAGTGGTTCAGCGGGAACATCGGTTTCCACCACATCCATCACCTGAGCGCCAAGATCCCCAATTACAACCTGCCGCGCTGCTATTATGAAAACCCCCTCTTCCACGTGACGCCCCTGACCATCCGGGCCAGCCTCAAGTCCCTGACCCTGCGGCTGTACGACGAGGAGCGGAAAATGCTGGTCGGCTGGGATGGGCTCAAACAGTATCAGACGCAACCAGTGAAAATAACCAATAACTAGAAAAGAAGAGACTGGCGCAAGCCAGTCTCTAGTTTTTAAATGCATTTCACTATTTATCCCAAACTCCGAAAATCAACAGCTCACCCCATATTTTGAAAATTTTCTCTTATCCATGCCAGGATATCCCCGGGAGTTCCGATTTTGATTCCTGATCTTTCAGAGACATTCGGGTCATCCAGGAAATGCCTGCGATTATGCGTGGCCCGATAAGCTTTCTTTCGCCTTCATCGCCGCAAGCAGAATGGGGACATCGGTAGGGTCGCTAATGAGATAGAGATTTGCCTATACCTCCTTCTTCGTTGGATTTTCGACAATCCGCACCTTGGCCGATTTGATAAGGCTTCTCAAATCGTTCAAGTTGCCCGGTGCTTTTTTTGCCAAAGCTCGTTCCGATTCCCAAATAACCAGTTCGCAGACGGTTAGAACAATATCGCCACTCTCCCCAAGATTGAGAAGTACATGTGCGGCACCTGCTTCAGAAATTGCGCCCGCGATCTAAGCGCTGCTGTCCAGAAATACGTTGAGTTTTGGCATCGATGTTTTCCGGGCGAATTATTTTTTTTCGTAATGTTCCTGATAATAGGTTTTATGCTCTTCATCCAGTGCTTGCAGCAAATCTTCCAGAGAAACATTCTCCTCCTGGAGTCTCCGGGCGATTTTGCTGGATAGCTTATTGACCAGGGAGACCATTGGCTTGAGCAGGATGGTTCCCTCCCCAAGATCAATCATGGTCAATACTTCTCCCTCTTCCAGCTTATATTTTTTGCGCAGACTGGCAGGGAGGGTGATTGTCCCCTTGCCGCGGATTTGAAGTGTAGTCATAATTTTTCTCCAGAAATTCAGAATTCCCGATTTTCTGGAACTATAGCATGGTTGATGTTTTCGAGTCCGCAATTCTGGTCCACAAATTAGTATCGATTGTAGCCCTGATTTTTAAATTTCCATTTCCTCAGTGTCCAGCGCCTTTTCCCCCCGTTCCATCCTTCCCTTTAGATGCTCCGGCCACGAATCAGGCTTCTCTGCCTGCAAAAACAGCGGACCGGGTCCCTTTTCCGTCAAGATATCACTCGAGCGGCAGTTCAGCACAGCCTTCGCCGCACCGATCCCCGATGCGGTGACGCCTGCCACGCCGTGGCTGATCGTGCTTTGCCCGCACAGGTACAGACCGTCGAACTCGGTGCGCGGCGAGAAGGCCAGGGGTCCCACCTGCGAGGGGCGCTTGTCGATGCCGTACAGGTTGCCGCGGGTGGCGTTGAGATAATGCTCGTTGGTCAGCGGCGTGCCCAGGCTGTAATACACAATGTGTTTGCTCAGGCCGGGGATGCGCTTCTCCAGCCCGCGGACCATGCGCCAGGCCAGGTCTTCCTTCATTGCATCGTAGTCTGTTGGACGTGAGCCGTATTTCGTATGCGCCCACTTCTCGAAGGCCTCATACCCAACAAAGGCAAACGATTCGCAGGTGTGGTGCCCGGAGTGCATCTTGGATGGGTCCTTCAACGTTGTGACCGTCAGGAACATGCCGGGCGGGGTTTCGTCACGGAGGGCCGCGTCGGTCAGGCCGGACCGGTAGATACTGTCCACATCGGCGTGGTCGTAGTACCACATGTTGCCCGAGTCGAGCCCGGCGCGTCGTAGATCCATATCGGTGGCGAAGAACAGGCTCAGGCAGGAGGTCGAATATCGGACGGATTCCACTTTCCGCCTGAGGCGGGAGGAGAGCTTCTCCTTTCCGATCAACTGGCCGAAGGTCACTTCCGGGTCCGCGTTGGAAACGACAATGTCTGCCCGGATCTCTTCGCCCGAGTCAAGCTCTAC
>DATAKV010000525.1:0-2090 GCA_036261375.1 Anaerolineales bacterium | reverse complement strand
CATAGGGACCGGGAACTCCAGGCGTGAATTCAAATCCTGCAGGCCCTCCTCGGAGGTGAGCAGGATCGGATATCCATCCGCAAAGCCGGTGTGGTCACCGGGACTGGCGGCGTACTCTGCGCTCACCCGCCGTTTGTATCCATCCGCGATATGGACGAGCCTGACGGATGTTTGCAGCCATTCCGAAAACCACTCAGCCGCTTCCTCGCCCTGGTCGACAGCATGCACCCCTTTGCTGCGCCAGACGCTGACGGACACCGGCGTCCCGCCAGTCTGGATGCCGACCTGGATGGAGTCATAACCCGGCGCAGAGAGCTCCAGCGTACCATTTTGTCGTGTTGGCGTGACCAGGGCCAGTCGCGGATGTTCGCGCTGGGTGAGAAAACCTCCATCGGGAGTGACAACCATCATGCGCCGGTCATGCTGCAGTCCCATCCGCTCAACATTTGCCGCTTCCACCTCAAAGCCGCGGCAGGCCTTGATGGGGTAATAGATCAGGGAGGATAATGTAATGTTTGTTGGGTTGGGTAAAGACATGGACGCAATTGTACCGCTTTCTTTTCTGCATCCCTTACTGGCAGCGGGTCAACTGCTCATAGAGCAACCTCGAAATAGCTGCCATGCACTCGTGCGCTTCACCCGCACGATCTTCGCTGAACCCTTTTGTCATGATGGAAAGGACAAAAGGCTTGCGGCTCTCGGACGTGTAGCCCTCGGGATAGATGATCCCCGTATCGTGATAGAAATCATCGGTCCAGCCCGTTTTATGAGCGACCTGGACCGTAGCCGGAAGCTGTGCCGGGATGCTCTCATTGAATTCCTGCTCAAGCAGGATCCCAATCATCCTCTCACAGGCTACTTTCGAAACCACCTTTCCTTCAGCGATCAGGATCATCGTCTGGGTGAGGCCGCGGGCGGTGGCGCTGTTGTTCAAACCGAGGCGATAGGCTGCCTTATCTTCGATCCCGCGGATGATGCGTATCCCTTGAATGCCCAGGGTCTGAACGAATTCGTCGACCTGCCGGACCCCGATCTTTTCGAGCAGGATATTCGTAGCGAGGTTGCCGCTTCGCACGATCATCAGGCGTGTTAATTCGAGGATCGACTCCGTCTGCCCAAGCCGCGGGTAGAGAGTCTGTTCCGCATCATCCTGGACGTCCAGCGAGAACAGGCTTCCATCGGCAATGCTGGTAAACGTGTTGACGATGGGCAGCTGATCCGCCAGCGAAAACATCCCTTCCTCCGCCTGGCGGAACACTTCCATCATGACATGGACTTTGAAGGTGCTGGCGGGATGGAATGCTTCGTCCGCGTTCCGAAAATATTCTGCGCCCGTTTCGAAGTCATGCAAGGCGATGCCGATTAATTTGTCTCCTGCCGGTTCGAGAATGGGAGCCAGGTCGATCACAAACCCTCGGTGACCACTACGTTCGAAATCGCGGCCTTTTGGCGAATACGCTTAGCTTCGGTATACAGCGGGGAATTCAGCCAGCTCTTGGCCTGATCGATATTGGGGAACTGCAGGATCACCAGCCGGGAAGGGGACCAGCTCCCCTCCAGGCGTTCGGTCCTGCCGCCGCGGGCCAGGTATTTCCCCCCGAACATTTCGATCGTGGGCGTAGCCTGGCGCTTGTACTCCTCATACTGGGTGGGGTTATTGACTTTGATATCGAAGATCACGTAGGCGGGCATGGTCGTTCTCCTCCTTGTGGCTTGACTGTTTTTGTCCGACACCGTGCAAAATTATTCCTCTTTGACCTCTTCCCGGTACTTGAACGAGACTTTGACCTTCGCCCGGTAGGCAATGACCTTCCCGTTCTCCAATTGCATGTCCAGCTGTTTCACTTCGGCGACCCGCAGGTCTTCCAGGGTCTGCGCCGCTCGTTCCACGGCTGCTGCAGCCGCCCGCTCCCATGATTCGGTGCTTGTGCCGATCAGCGTGATGACCTTATAGACGCTCTCTGCCATTTTTCTCTCCTTTTTCTCTTGGTTTGGTTGGTATCACTATACAATATTTCCTGCGGAGATACAACGCTGGTACCCGACCCTGGCGTTCAAAAAAAAGTGACAAATGACAGATGAATCGGACG
>DATAKV010000515.1:0-3001 GCA_036261375.1 Anaerolineales bacterium | reverse complement strand
TCTATCCCCTGCTCCGCCGGCTCGAATCGCAGGGACTGCTCCAGTCCGACTGGCGCATCGTAGACGAGGCCCGCCCGCGGCGCTACTACGTCATCAGCACCCAGGGACGTGAGGTGCTGAAGAAACTCAAGGAAGAATGGTCCGCTCTGGCGGAGACCATGAAACAGATGCTCGTGTAAAGGAAGGAGAACAAAATGAACCTGATCAATAAATATGTGGCGGAGGTAGGCAAATACCTGCCGCGCAGGAACCGGGCCGACATCGAAGCCGAAATCCGCTCGACGTTGGAAGACATGCTCGACGAGCAGAAACAGGCAACAGGCCAAGCGGATGAGGCGACGGTCATCCAGATGCTCAAGGAGTACGGCACACCGCGCAAGGTGGCCGAATCCTACGGGGCCCGGCAATACCTGATCGGGCCGCGTCTCTACCCCACCTTCATCCTGGTGACCCAGATCGCCATCTCGGTCCTGCTGGTCATCATGCTGGTAGGCCTCGGGCTGGGGCTGGCAGACTCTGACCTGAGCGGGCCAGGCTTCCTGCTCACGGTTGGCGAGTCGCTCATGAACCTGCTGGGGAGTTTGATTGCAGTATTCGGCAACATAGTGCTGGTGTTCGCCATCCTCGAGAGGACGCTGCCGGCCGAGGAACTTGAGAAGGAAACGGATGAATGGGATCCTGCAGAGCTGGCCAGCGAGCCCGACCCGGACCGGGTCAAGTTCGGAGACCAGATCGCAACGATCCTCTTTACCGCTGCCTTCCTGATCATCCTCAACCTGTATCCGAACATCATCGGGTTTGGCTTCTTCCAGAACGATGAATGGGTCTTCGTCTCACCGATCCTCTCGGATGCCTTCTTCAGCTACCTGCCTTACATTAACATCCTGGGCGTACTGGAGATCGTGCTCAGCATCATTCTGCTGCGGCAGGGCCTCTGGCAGACGTGGACTCGTATCACCCGCGCGGCCCTGGAGCTGGGCAACATTGCGCTGGCAGTCGCCATGTTGAGAGGATCATCTCTGGTCAACCTGACCGTCGAGCAGTTTGACGGGACGCCGCTGGCAGAGAACGCACCCGTGTTCCTGTGGGTGGCGCAGTGGGTCCCCACTGTGGTGCTGACAGTTGTGATCGTCGTTGCCAGTATCGAAGTGGGA
The DNA here is from genome assembly GCA_036261375.1 of Anaerolineales bacterium. GTDB lineage: Bacteria > Chloroflexota > Anaerolineae > Anaerolineales > Villigracilaceae > Defluviilinea. The sequence goes on along the minus strand of DATAKV010000515.1, from coordinate 1,847 downwards.
CAGACGGTCTACCGCCTGGTCAAGAGCCGGCAGCCTGCACCCTATCCTGTCATGAAGTAGGAGAACAAGCAGATCGAGCGGACATTTAGTCCGCTCGATTTTTTTAATCCCGGCTTCAAAGGGTCGATTGTCGGTGGTATCATGACTGTGTAAGATGGAACCCAACAAAGGAGAGAGGATGAAATCACGGACTTTATTCCCTGCATTTGTGCTCGTCCTGGCCACACTGGCCTGCAACCTGCCATCGAACGTCCCTGTAACTGAAACGCCGACCCTGGAGCTGCTGACGCCATCAGCTACGCAGCCGTTTCCAACTGACACGCCGACTGTAACGCCACCCCCCACAAACACATCGCCTCCCCCGGCCACCAATACACCTTCTGTCCCCATTGCCTTCCCGCGCGATGTGAATGTCAACTGCCGCCTTGGCCCCGGGACAGCCTGGGTGGCGATCAGCGCCCTGACCGTAGGCCAGACCGCCCAGGTCAATGGACGCAGCTCCGACGGCAGCTGGTGGAGTGTCGTCGATCCGCTGAATTCTGGCAGGAGCTGCTGGGTGTCAGCCAGTGTGGTGAACACCGGTGGAAACCTGGCGAGTATTCCAGTTCTGGCACCTCCGACCGCCTCCGTCACCAATGTGACCGTAAGCGTGGATCCGCGGACGATCAGCGTGCCCGGTTGCATCGGTCCGATCCTGCCGATCGAGATCACCGGGGCCATCGAGACAAATGGTCCGACCGAGGTCCGCTGGCGGTTCGAGACGCAGCAGGGCGGCGCTATGCCCAACCAGGCCACCACCTTCGATACCTTTGGCGAACGTGAATTTACCGTCGAGTACACACCGACACTGACAGCCGGAACCTACTGGGTCAGGCTGATCATCACCAGCCCGAACAACATCCAGGCGGAAACCACCTACCGGATTGAGTGTCCCTAGGGTAGATAAAAGAGGCAAAGTGAACGGGCGGCCTGTCATCGGCCGCCCGTTTTATATTGTTTATTTGGTTTCCCTCTTCCGCAGGGCAAGCATCAGCGCGGCCAGGGCCGTAAAGGCGCCAATCACCCCGGCCAGTGTGAGAAGCACATTGGAATTCGAAGCAGCCGGCGTTTCCTGTGTAACGATGGCCGTCGGTTCTGGAATAATCTCGTGAAGGATGTTGAAAACCGCCGTGGTCCGGGCTGGGATCGTGAAGGTGCCGCTGGCAGAATCGAACGTCGAGTCACGCACCAGCGGGTCGCTTGATCCCTGCTGGATCAGATTCAAGGTGAAAATCTTTCCTGCAAACGCGGGGTCGCCGAATGTGACAGGCTCGGGATTGGCATTGAACAGCACCACGATCTCCTCGTGGACCGGGTCGATGTTCTCGCTGTCCATCAAACGCATGACGATCAGGCCGGGGATTTGTTCCGGTCCGTTGTTGTAAAAGGAAACAACACTCTCGATCTGCTCGGCCGTTTCCAGCCGGAACAATTTGGAGTTCTTGCGGATCTGCAGGAACTCGCGGAAGACTGCCGAGGCTGCCTCAATGTCCGTTTTGGCTGGAGCCAGTGTGGGATCGGCTAGGAGCGGCTGGTAGATGTCCCACTGCCCCGTGCCTTCGATGGGAAGTCCAGACCCCCAATTGTTGGACTCGTATGTCCAGTCCAGCCTGTTGTACCAGTCGCCGGAGTTGTAGGAGTTGGGGTTGAACGATTTCGAGCGCAGGATGTCGTCACCGGCATGGAAGAAGGGTACGCCCTGGCTGAACATGACGATGCTGACGGCCAGGTTGTTCATGCGGACGCGGTCGGCGATCGTCGCCTTGGCAGGTGCTTTGACCTGGATCGCGTCAAAGAGAGTCTGGTTA
>DATAKV010000495.1:0-9629 GCA_036261375.1 Anaerolineales bacterium | reverse complement strand
CGGGGTCGGTGATATGCTTGATGGCCACGGCCATGGGAGTATCGGCCTCGTAGGGCTGTTTACCAGTGACCATCTCGAAAAGGATGATTCCGAGCGCATAAATGTCGGCGCGGCCGTCGATGTCATCGCCCTGGGCCTGCTCGGGGGCCATGTAGGCAGGCGTGCCAATGATGGCACTGCCGGTGACGTTGCCCGATTGGGCCTGTGTCAGCTTGGCGATGCCAAAATCGGATATATAGGGGTTGCCTCGTTTGTCGAAGAGGATATTGCTGGGCTTGATGTCGCGGTGGACGATACCCCTGGCATGTGCCTCGTCCAGGCCGGGAGCAAACGCGCCGAGGATGCGAGCCGCCTCATCGACTTCCATGACACCCGCCTTGATCCGGTCCGAGAGCGATCCCCCGTTCATATAACGCATCACGAAATAGGGCTGCCCATCCGCTTCCCCCACATCATAAACCGGGACGATGGCCGTATGCTCGAGCTGGGCAATGATCTTTGCCTCGCGCTCGAAGCGCAGGCGGAACTGGGGATCGGCATGCAGCAGCTCACGGGGCAGCACCTTGACCGCCACCTCACGCTCAAAGCGAGGATCATAGGCGCGGTAGACGGTTGCCATTCCCCCGCGTCCCAGCTCGGATTTGATCTCATAGAGGCCTATTTTGTCCGGTTGCATGGTTTTTCAAGTATACCTACCGCTATGGGTGAGCGCAAGCATTAGAAGGTATTAATGATGAAAGTGCAAGGTGGAGGATGGGTTGAAACTAATTCAGAGTTTTTACGTCTAGTATATGTAGGCAAAAACGCACCTGCTGGGTTGTCCCGTGGAAACGGCCTCCAACCCGGGTCTCGAATGAAGCGGGGCATTCGTCACCTTGTAAATTTGTTGGTGTTTAGAAATCTAACCGCAAGGTTGGCACACTGCCTTTTATGGTATATTGGCGGCACTATGGACGAAAAAATCACTATTATCGAAGGACCACCCCCAGTTTTCGAAGCAGTCAATGATGGCTGGGCGCTGGGATTGAACGAAGGTTCACGTTTGTCAGTTCCCGCACTCACCCGTTTGCGCACATTTAACGGCCCCGCCCTCGTGGAGCGCTGTTACCGGGCCTGGAATACCCAGACCCCTATCCACCTGCACTACCGGAACGATATGGGCCTGGAGCAGGCGGCCCCGATCCTCGCAGCCCGCAACGTGGAAACGCCTGATGGGCACGTTCTCCTGCTGTGGGTCTACCTGGATCACGACAAAGTGGAATATGAGCTGGATAAGGGGGAGGATGAATCCGACGAGGACAGCTTCGAGTAAATCAAGACAAAAAGACCGGACAAAAGTTCGGTCTTTTTATATACTTTTAGCTGATTTTAGTCATATTGACGGGGTATTGAGTCTCTGATAACGTTAAGATGTAAGACATTTATCGAGTACTTTTTGTCAATGAAACTGTGTTCGACATAACCCGAAGTGCAAGCGGGCTCCCGTCCGGGATGCCCGCTTATATTTTGTCAAATTATCAAAGACTCTATACAGGAGAATAAGAATGTCAGGACAAATCAATGCCTTTGAAATGGCGCAGAAACAGTTCGACGGCGTCGCGGAACAGCTCCAGCTGGATCCGGGCGTGCGCGAAGTGCTGCGCTTTCCCATGCGCGAATATTCCTTCCGCATCCCGATCCGCATGGATGACGGCTCGATCTGCGTCTTCCAGGGATTCCGCGTCCAGCATAACGATGCGCGCGGCCCCAACAAAGGCGGCATCCGCTTCCACCCGGCCGAGACGTTCGACACGGTCCGTGCTCTCGCCACGTGGATGACCTGGAAGTGCGCCGTGGCCGATATCCCGCTCGGCGGCGGCAAGGGCGGTGTGGTCTGCGACCCGTCGGCTCTTTCCTCCAATGAAAAGGAACAGATCTGCCGCGGCTGGGTTCAGGCCATGTGGAAGAATATCGGCCCGCGCAATGACGTGCCCGCACCAGACGTTGGAACCACCCCCCAGATGATGGGCTGGATGATGGACGAGTACTCCCGCCTCGTCGGACAGTACACCCCGGGCGTTTTCACAGGCAAGCCCCTGGGCAGCGGCGGCTCAGAAGGCCGCACCGAAGCGACAGGCTATGGCGTGATCTACACGGTACGCGAAGCCCTGAAACACCTCAATATGGATTCGACCAAGGCTGTTGCGGCGATCGAAGGCTTTGGCAACGTGGCGCAGTATGCGTCCATCGGTTTTGTCGAGCAGCTGGGCGGCAAGGTCGCCTGTGTCTCGTGCTGGGACCGCCATGACAAGAAGTCGTACACGTACAGTCACAAGGACGGAGTCGATCCTCGCTTCCTGCTGACCATCGTGGACCAGTACGGCACCGTCGACAAGAAGGCCGCTGAAGAAGCCGGCTACCTGATCGAAGACGGTGACGCCTGGATCACCAAGGAAGCCGATGTGCTGATCCCCGCCGCGATCGAAGGCCACGTCAATGCCGAGACGGTCCAGAAGATGTCGAGCCGCGTCCGTGTTATTGCGGAAGGCGCGAACGGCCCCTGCACGCCGGAAGCAGATGAGTTCTTCAAATCCAACAAAATCTTCAACATCCCCGATTTCCTGTGCAACGCCGGCGGCGTGACCACCTCCTACTTTGAACAGGTCCAGAACGACATGAACTTCTACTGGACCAAGCAGGAAGTACTCGAAAAGCTCGACACCAAGATGACGAATGCCTTCAACGCTGTGCTCGATATGAGCGAAAAAGAAGGCGTTTACATGCGCGACGCCGCCTACATGGTGGCGATCAAGCGCGTGGTCAAGGCCATGGAGCTGCGCGGCTGGCTGAACGCTTCCTGGTAGGACAGAAGCCGGTAAACAGTAAGCAGTAGTCAGAAATCAGAAGACGCGTCCTGATGGACGCGTCTTTTTTATTTTAGTAGGTCCGGCTTTTAGGCGGACGGTGGATGCAAGATCCTGGTTTGTCATTTGCTACTGTAGGCTTCGCGAAGAGCTGCCTCTTTAATCTTTATGCGCCTCGAGGCAGACGACACCCTGCGGGCCGACCACCGCGTCGTGGACCACACCGGCGGGCAGGTCGAGGCGGTCTCCAGTGTTCAGGGTGAGCTGTTTTCCCAGCTCGGGTAAGCCGAAGGCGATGCTTCCCTGGACAACGTAGATGACCTTGTCATAGGAATGCGAGTGGACCGCGTAGGTGTCGTGAGGTCCGTTCGACCAGGAGTATGGACTGAGTCCCTCGTCCGCCATAAGCTTCCAGAGGGAGGATTGGCTCGGGGGAGCGGAATCCGCCCAAGGGGTGACTAGAGGCGTATTCATAGCTTTTCCATTAACTCAATCCGGTTCCCGAACGGGTCAAAGACATGAGCACGTTTGTAGCCATCCAGAGGCGGCTGGGAGGTGTCGGTTTCATAGCCTGCCTCCTGAATATTGGCGAGTAGAGAATCCAGGTCTTGAACGATGAAAGCGGGATGGGCCTTGCGCGCCGGCCGGAAATCGGCATCCACGCCGAGATGGATCTGCACATTCTGCGATTGGAACCAGGCTCCGCCGCGGTTGGCAAGCGCAGCGGGCTTGGCGATCTCGGAAAATCCCAGGACGCCGTTATAGAACGCGCGCGCCCTGTCTTCTTCCCCGGCCGGCATGACGATCTGGACGTGGTCGATGGCGAGGATGGTCATGGCTTATTCTTATGGCTCCACCGGATATCCGGCTTCGACCCAGGCGGCGAACCCGCCAAGCAGAGGCGTGACCTTTGTATAACCGTTCTGTAACATGACGAACGCCGCACGGGCGCTTGTGTGTTCATCCGGTCAGGTACAGTAGGTGATGATCCACTGCTCCCTGTCGAGGTCCACGCTTCCGAGGTCGGTTTCGACCTGGACAAGGGGGATGGAAAGCGCACCGGCAATGTGACTCGACAGATAGGACTGGAGGTTGCGGACGTCCACAACAACAGCTTCGCCGTTCTGGATGGCCGTATACGCTTCTTCGACAGTGACACGCGGCACGTCCGCTTCGGTGAGGGGCAGCCCATCCGGTGAAAGAGTAGGATTAGCCTGCGCTTCACTCGTGGGTGTCGAGGCGGGGCTGCAGGAGACCAGCGTGACCGTGATGAGAGCTATGGTGAAGACTACCAGTAATTTTTTCAATTCCATAGATACTCCTAAAAAGGGACAGCCGCAGAGGCCGGCGGCTGTCCCCGTTGAACCTACAGTTCGCAATATCGATCGATACGCCTGCCGATGATGGCGAGACTGTCATCCCAGAACTTGCGCTTCGTAATGTCGATACCGAAGCGGCGGGCAAGTTTGGCAGCGGTTTCCTCCCCTGTGGAGGCCAGAAGCTTCCTGTAATCTTCAACAAACGCCTCGCCGCGCTGCCGGTAGATCGCATATAGACCCGTGGCAAACAGCAGGCCGAACGCATAGGGATAATTGTAGAAGGATAGTTCCGGTGCGTAGTAATGCGGCTTCCAGGTCCACATATACTTCTGCAGGTAACGCTCGTCGAGACCCTCGCCGTAGGTCGCCTTCTGGGCGCGCTCCATGATGTCATTCAGATCGTCCGCCGCAAGCTCGGATTTCTCTCGACGCTCGAAAACTTCCTTCTCAAACAGGTAGCGGGAATAAATATCCACCACGACCTGGCTGGCGTTCTGGATCTGTGCTTCCAGCACGGCCAGTTCTTCCTGCGAGTCCTGTGTGGAGGCAAGGACGGCCTCGGTGACAATGGTCTCGCACATCGTGGAAGCGGTCTCGGCCAGGGTCATGGGAGTGAGCTGCTGGAGCACGGTCTTGTTCGCCTGGTAAGCGCATTCGTTATGGAAGGCATGTCCCAGCTCGTGGGCCAGCGTGCTGACCTGGTCGAACGAGCCATCGAAGTTGGCCAGGATGCGGCTCTCCTTCACGCCCTGCACTTCCATACAGAAGGCGCCGCCACGCTTGCCTTCGCGCTGCTCGGCGTCGATCCAGTCGTTTTCGAAGGCGCGCCTGGCAAAGGCTGCCAGGTCGGGTGAGAATTTTCCAAAGTTTTCAAGAATGAAGTCGCGTGCCTCTTCGTAGGAGTAAACCTTGCCGGTCCTGCCCAGCGGCGCAAAGATATCCCACCAGGCAAGCTTCTCCTTCCCGAGTTTCTTGGCCTTTGCCCTGAAGTACTTGCGGAACATGGGGAAGGAATCCTTCATCGCCGCCAGCATCGCATCGAGAGATTTGCGATCCAGGCGAGCCGCGTCAAGGGACGAGTCGATCGCGTCTTTGCGGCCGCGCTTTTTGTTCAGGGTATTCGCCTCTCCTTTGACCCCATTCATGCATGCCGCCAGCATTTCCTGGACTCCCTCCCAGGTTTTGTTCTCCGCTTCATAGCCGCGGCGGCGCGTGTCCGGGTCTGGATGCGAGCGCAGGTTGATCAAGGCAGGCATGGGCAGCTTCTGCATCTTCCCGTCCAGCTCAAAGTCTACGGAAAGCTGGGAGGTGACCGTGCCCTGCAGCTTGCTGAAGGCATTGCCTCCGCTGAGGGACAGCTCGGCGGCCAGGGCTTCCTCTGCTTCGCTCATCAGGTATTTGCTCTGTTCGGCCGCCTCGCGCAGCATGAACTCGTGAGCCCTGGCCGAGCTGTTCGCCTTCACGATCTGATCGAGCTTTGTCGAGATCGTACCCAGCCAGGCGGTGAAACGTGTCAGCAGCTGGCTCATCGGCAGCTTGGCCTGCTCGAACTCGGAGAGTGCCTTCATCGCCGCCTTATTGCGCGAGTCGGTTGTGACAAACGACTGGATGAATGGCTCGATGGTGGCGGCCAGCGTCTGGATGCGGTTGATCTGGTCGATGGCTTTCCCCACCGAGGGCGCCAGGTCGCTGGCTTTGGTCCTGGCGTTCGCCTTGCTGAGCTTGTTCTTGAAGAGTTTCTCGAGAGAGGAAACCTGCTTTTTATACTCCTCGACGGCCGCTTTGAATTCGTTTGATTCGAGGGATGGATACACGTTGGTCAGATCCCAACGCGGGGCAGAGATGGACATTCGAACTCCTTATGAAATGAAGTGAGGTTGAGTATATCAAATCCGGTCCTGCGTGTCCCCCTGCGCCGGAACGGTCTATCAGCGACAGATGAAGACCGGGATTTTCGATTCGCGCAGCATGTAATCCAGCGCACTGCCGGAAAACATCTGGCGGAGCATGGACACGCCATAACTGCCCATGAGCAGGAGGTCGGCATCGCGTTCCTCCACGGTATCCCGGAGGTGATCCATGGCGCCGGATCTGCTGATGACATATTCCGCTTCCACTTCATGGATGTCGAGATAGCGCCGCACATAGTCATGCATATCGGCTTTGACCGAATCGTCGATCGCGGTATAGACGATCAACTCGGTCTTCCACATTTCGGCGAGATAGGTGGCGACGAACAGTGCCTCACGCGAGCGGTCTGTCCCATCGTACGCCAGTACGGCGCGTTTGAACTGCCTGGCCTGTGTGGGAACAGTCAAAAGCGGCCGGGAGGATCGCTCGATGATCGTGCGGAATGGGGACCTTAAAATGGAAAGCCCGCTGGTGGGCGGATTGGTGATCTTGACGACGATCAGGTCTGTCAGCACGGCCCGCTCGCAGATCTTGGGAGTCACCTCCCCAGCCTCGATCACCAGGCTGCCCTTGACCCCCATCTCCCTGCAGATCGCTTCAAAGCGGGTTTTGACAGCCTGCGCCTCGGGACTGTCGATCTTCTCACGTGCATCCACAATATGCAGGCCGTGGAGTTTTGCCTTCTCCCGGCGGGCAATGAGAACAGCCTGGTCCAGCGAGTCCCAGCTTTCCTCCACTCCGCTCAACGGGACGAGGATGTCCATGAACAGGCTGTCGGTGTAGCGTGAAACGGTATGGGACTTGCGCCAGCTCCCGGGCTCCGCTTTGACACTGCGCTCCAGGATCAGGTCGGTGATGGCGGCGTTCGAGTGGATCTCCCAGCCCAGCTCTTTTTCCAGGGCAGCGCGGTTTTCCGAGATCCAGACGTACAGGTCCGTGATGGTCCGATCCGGGAACCAGCGCAGCAGGCCGCGGTCACGGATGGTTTCGGCAAGAGGGATGTAAATGTTATCGTACCAGTCTGTCACCGCCTTCTCGAACGGAAGGCCCATGTTTCCGCTCCGTTCCAGCAGACATTCCTGGGTCACGATCTGCTCCATGAGCTTTTGATACTGGCCCGGGATGGTCAGGCTGAGGTCCACATTGGGACGCAGGTCTGTGATGCGTGTGGCGCTGAGGAACTCGGCGTACTCCGCCTTGACGATCAAATCGTCCGGCTTGATATCCGGTGTCAGCTTGACGGACGTGTGGACTTCGATCACCCGCGCTTCGATAGTGGTACTCCCCTCCTGCCGGGCAATGGAAACCCGGTGATTGCCATCGATCACAAAATAGGTCTCGCCGACTTTGTAAACATCGATGGGAGGTAATCCCCCGCTTTCCTCCATCGCTGTTTTGACTCCTGTCCATCTTTCCCGGTCACCGGTCCGGCGCGGTAAAAAGGTGCGGGTGAAATCGGTATAGCGGCCTACACTGCCTACAATGGCATCGAGAGGAATATGCCTGACGCCGCGTTCCGTACGAGCACGTAACCTGAGCTTTTCCGCCACTTCATCGTAAGAAAGAAGCTGATTGGATCTGCCGGTGATGCGCGCCAGTACTTCCTGGACCGAGGCGCGCTGGCGTGCCGTTTGAAAATCATGGATGGCCATCTGGCGTCGATATTGATCAGCTGGCATATCTACTTCTCCAGGGCAAATGTAACTGCTTCTTCCAGGGTCATGGCGCGGCCCGTCTCATATGCTTTGCTATACGTTAAATCATCGAGCTGCTCGCGCAGGATTGCCAGATCCCGCTCGACGGCCGCCGCCTCGACCGGTGGGCGCGGCTCGGAAATCGCGTTCCGCTGTTCTGTCGCACAGGAATACAAGATCGCCGCTCGTTCCCACTGCTTCTCTGCAACAGCCAGGCTGGCAATCCCTTCGAGGACAAAGATGATGCTTATTTTAGCACCTCCCCTGTGGAAGGAGATCAGCGCTTCGCGCAGGAAGGACCAGGCCATGTCGGCCTCTCCCAGCCGGGTATACAGGTACCCCAGCCGGGCCCGTGCCCAGGCCGCAGGATAGGGTAGTCCTTTCTGGCTGGACCACGATAAGCATTCTTCAAAATATTTTTGGGCGAGCTCGTACTTTTCTTCATGGTAAGCCAGGTCACCGAGATCGAAGGACATAGTGATCGAATTTCCCAGCCGAGAGGCGTTTGCCTCCAGCAGAGCGTACCCATCCTCCAGCCGGCGGTGCGCCGCCTCGAAGTTTCCCAGACGGATCTCGAGCGCGGCATACTGTTTCGACGATTCGATAATCCCCGAAACAAACCCCAGCTCGCGGTGGATGGCCAGGCTTTCTTCCAGGGAAGCGCGCTTGCGGTCATTGTCATGCGATCCCATGGCCCATCCGAAATAAAGCAGGGCGAACCCGGCTCCAAACCTGTCCCCTGTTTCACGGAACAGGTGGAGCGCCCTGTCACAAAACTCACCGCTCACGGCAAGATCTTCGGTCGAAAGTGCTGTGACAAGATAGGCATGGGCCAGTCCATTCCGGTCATTTGCCTCTTCGTAAATGGAGATGCTCTCATCGATCATGGACTGGACCGGCACGGCCTCTTCCCGGTTGGCGCTCGCATACCAGGACCAGTGCAGCAAACCGCGGGCGCGCCGGGTCGATCGCTCCTGGTTCTCAGGCCGGGCGAGCAAGGCCGAGAGCCAGTTTTCCATATCTCTTAAATTATTCAGGCTGTCGAGAAAAATAAAACCAAGGTTATTGACCAGCTCCAGGCCGGCCGATGGTTGTCTTTCGATGGACCACTCTACGGCCGCCCGGATGTTATCCCACTCGTAACTCAGCCAGACCAGCCAGGTCAGCTCGCCGGGACCGGCAAATTCGGCCCTTGCCTGCGCCGCCATCTTTAGGTAGAAGCCGAAATGGCTGTCCCGAACCGCTTCCCCCTCGCCTGACTCCAGCAGCTTCTCTCGGGCATACTGGCGGATGGTTTCGAGCATCCGATAGCGCATCTCGCCTGCCTGGGTGGTTTCGTTCGCAACCACCAGGGACTTGTGCACGAGCTGTGAGAGCAGGTCCAGCACATCATGCGTTTCAATGCCAGCTCCGGCACAGGCCTGTTCAGCGGCTTCCAGGGTCCAGCTCCCGGCAAAGACAGAAAGCCGCCGCAGGAGCAAACGCTCGTTCTCGGAGAGCAGGTCATAGCTCCAGTCGATCAGGGCCCGCAGGGTCTGCTGGCGCGGCAGAGCCGTCCGTGCGCCGCCGGTCAGCAAACGGAACCGGTCATCCAGCCGCTTCGAGATCTGCTCCACTGTCATAACCTTGACGCGCGCCGCGGCCAGCTCGATCGCCAGGGGAATCCCGTCGAGACGGTAACAGATCTGGGCGATGGCAGGTGCGTTCTCCCGGTCCACTTCGAAATGAGGCAAGACGAGAGAGGTGCGGTCAATAAAGAGCCGGACCGACTCGTACTGCGACAGCTGCTCGATGACCGGCAGCTGCTTCATATCCGGCAGGGAAAGTGAAGGGACAGGATAAGAAAGCTCGCCCGGCACTCC
>DATAKV010000492.1:0-4419 GCA_036261375.1 Anaerolineales bacterium | reverse complement strand
CCGGGAGCAGAGCCAACACGTTCTGGTGCTGGATCCACTCCCGGCCGGCGGCTCGGAGCATGTGAAGATCACCTGCCCGGCGATGAGCCTGATTTTATGATCCCCGGTCGGCTATTTCCGAGTCACCACGAGCTCACCCGTGCTTACGCTTTCAAACGAGGTAACCTGCAGGGTATATATTCCGGTGGCTTCGGCAGTCCAGTCGAAGGCGGCGAAGTAGAAGTTGGTATCATCGCTGCCGAGCACCGGCGTTCCATCGGGCCCTACTAGGACAAGGATCGAATCCCAGAAATCGCTGCTGCCGGTCGTAATCGAGATCAGCTCTCCGGCGGTGGCAGGGACCGGGATCGCGTAGGTGCGGCCGGGGACGAGCTCCAGTGTGTCGGTTGTGCCGGGGTCCAGCAGGTTTTTAGAGATGAGCTCCGTGGTCACAAGATCGATATGCGTCTTGATGTGCTGGGCTGCAGACAACCGGTCGCCAAATGCATTATAGGAGCTCGCCAGGATGGCGTGGACGCGCGGGGTGTCGAGCCCCCAACTCAATGCCAGGGATGCTTCTGTGAATGCACGCTGTGGATCGGGCAGCCCGTAGGTGTAGGCGTCGGCAACGATGTAGCGGACATCGGCGTTATCCGGTGCAAGTTGAATGGCACGCTCAAGGTCTGCAATCCCTTTGGCTTTGGCTGAGCCGTGGTGGAGCAGGCGGCTCGAGCCGCGCAGCAGGCTGCCGTAGACACTGTCCGGCTGGAGTGCAAGGAGGCGGTTAAGCGTCTGGACGGCAGCCGGGTAGTTGAAGAAATACCAGTGGGCGAAGCTCAGGCCGGTGAGCGCAGGGATGCTGTCGGGATCGGCGGCCAGCCGGGCGGCGTAGCCTGCCAGGAGACTGTCTTCGGCCTCCGGGTACTCCGGTAGGATCAGGGCGGTGACAAGGATGTAATCCCGCTGGGCGTCGGTGTACTGGCCGAGCAGCAGACTGGCCTCGCTGCGGCCGCGGTAGCCCTCCACCTGCATGGGCTGGGCGTCGATCACACAGGTAAATTCAGCGACTGCCTGTGCGTACTGTCCTGCATCGATCAGCATCTGCCCGGTTGTCACCGTGCATTGATCCGCTTTTACGGAGCCGGCAGCCCCCACTCCGGGTGCAAATGCCAGCATACATACGATCATGATGAGTAGAGCTTTTTGAAACATGTCCTTTTCTCCTTTTTGATTGTGCAGCCGCCTGGTCCGTGCATTCTGTTTTGGAATGCTGCCCAGGGCAGCCGTTTGTATTGGTTGCAGTATATAAATACCGGTGTTGCAAATGTTGTCATTTGTTGAGTCTTCTGTGCGAGTTTTTCAGGCTTCCCCCCGCAGGCGCGATTCGTTGCCTTCTGGTTTCTATGGAAGTAAAATCCTCCCATGATCGAACCGTCCGCAGCGGTCTCCCCCGCCTCTTTTGGGATCTTTGGCGATCTCCTGCGTTATCTACGGAAGCGCGCCGAGCTCTCGCAGCGCGAGCTGGCCCTGCAGGTTGGTTATCACTACAGTTACATGAGCCGGATCGAGAACAACGAATACATCCCCGACTCAGCCATGCTCATGGCACGATTCGTCCCTGCGCTGGGCCTGGAAAAAGAACCTGCCTGGACGAGGCGCTTACTGGAGCTGGCGACCACCGGCCAGACAGGAGGCCGGACCGCATCCAGCGAGCCGGCCGCGGAGACCGGGACCGCAGAGCACGACCTGTTCCCCGGCTCCCTCCCGGTCAGCCTGACGCCTTTGCTCGGCCGTACGGACGAAGTCGCCGCCCTTCTGGGATCCCTTTCGCGGGGCGACGTGCGTCTCATCTCGCTGATCGGTCCTCCCGGGGTGGGCAAAACGCGCCTGGGCGTGCAGGCAGCGACCGAAGCCGCCGGCCTGTTCGCCCATGGAGTGAAATTCATCGACCTTGCACCTGTATCTGAACCGGGGGGATTCCTGCCCGCGCTTGCCAAAACCCTGTATGTCAACGAAATCCCGGAGATTCCGCTTGTCATTCGTATGGCACAGGCTCTCAAGCATAAGAACATCCTGCTTGTGCTGGATAACTTTGAGCAGATCACCGGGGCCGCTCCACAGCTCTACCAGATCCTGAGCAACACCGCGCATGTCAAAGTGATGCTGACCAGCCGCGTGCCTTTGCACGTCCCCGGTGAGAATCAATTCAGTGTGCTCCCCCTTTCCCTGCCTGGCGAGCCGGCGCCAGACCAGCCAAATCAGCCGGATCAGGATCTACTGGAGTTTGCTGCCATCCGGCTGTTTGTCGAGCGCGCTCGGGCCGTCCAGCCGGGGTTTCAGCTGACACCCGGGAACAGCGCAGCTGTGCTCGAGATCTGCCGCCGGCTGGATGGTCTGCCGCTGGCGATCGAGCTGGCAGCCGCCCGGGCAAGAGCCTTCTCTCCACAGGTGATGTTGAAAGAATTCGAGCGCCGCTTCGACTGGCTTGCACCGAACCTGCACGAGGAACAATCCGCGAAGCAGACCCTGCGAGGCGCGATCGAATGGAGCTACAACCTGCTCTCCGAAAAAGAGCAGGTCCTTTTCCGGCGCGTATCCGTTTTTTCAGCCGGCCGCACGGTGGAAACTGCGAAAGCTGTTTGCGCGGATGCGGAAACCGTCTCCGGTGAAGCCTGCCTGCATGCAGACGAGATCCTGGACTTGCTGATGCGGCTCAACGATAAATCACTTCTGTACCCTGAGCATACGGCTGAAGAGATGCGCTTCAATTTCCTGGAAACCATACACGAATTTGCCCGCGAGAAGTTGAAACAGGCCGGTGAGGAAGTTGCGATAAGGAACCGTCACCTGGCCTACTTTTGCTGGATGGCGGAGCAGTTCGAGATCGAGATCGAACGCGAGAATCAAACACTCTGGCTGGACCGGGTCGAGGCGGAACATAACAATATGCTCGCCGCCCTGGACTGGTCGCTGAAGGAGGGAGCTGACTTGCAGGCCGGCGTCCGGCTGGCTGCAAGTCTCGGTCTGTTCTGGTACCTGCACAGTCATTTTGTAGAAGGTTTGGAACGGATCAAGATCTTCCTAGAAAAGGCCCGCGAGCTTGGCGATGAGAGAGTCCTGGCAAAAATGCTCTACCGGGCAGCAGATCTTCACCTGCACAGGGCTGAATTCGAATCTGCAGTCCGCCTGGGGGAGCAGGCTGTGTCCGTCTGCAGGCGGATGAGCGACAAGACCCTGCTGGCCTGGGCGCTCTATGTTCAGGGTGATATTTACCTGGCCATGCAGGATCTGAAAGCCGCGCAGAGATCGCTGACCGAAAGTGTCGAGGTGTGCATTGGGATCCCCTACCCGGCAGTGCAGGATATATCGCTGCTGCTGCTCAGTACGATCCATCTCCGGCAGGGAGACCTGCCCCGTGCCCACGCAGCCGTGCTGGAAGGACTTGCCCTTGCCGAACAGCTTTCGGATCCGTGGGGGATCGCCTCGGGTCTCCAGACGCTTGGCGAGATCCTGATGCAGCAGAAGAAATATGCTGAAGCCCGCCTGAACCTCGAGCGTTCCCTGGATGCATCACGCATTGTCGGCGATAAGTTCATTATTGGGAGCGCACTGGTCAACCTGGCCAGCCTGGCGAACCTTCAGGAGCAATTCGAAGACTCAGACCGCTATGCCGAGGAAGCATTGGGGGTTTTCCAGCTGATCGGCGACGAGACTCAACAGCCATTCCCTCTACGGATCATGGGCTACGCGGCCGTGCAGGCCGGCAACCTGGTGCGTGCCAGAGTGCTGATGCGTGAAAGCCTGCTCGGCCATACCAGCCTGCAGGACCGGAAAGGGCAGCTGGCTTGTCTGGTGGGCATGGCGCATTGCGCTGCGGCAGAGGACGAGATGCACCAGGCGGTCCTGTTCTGCGCACAGATCCATACCTATAAGCGCAAGCACAACCTTACGTTTCATGAGCTGGATGAAGTGGCGTTCGAAGCCATATTGAAACAGTGCAAACAGAGGCTGGGGAAATCCGGGTATGAATCGTCCTACAAACAGGGGAAGTTCCTGGACGTGGAAAATACCTTCCTCCAATTGATGAATTGACGCTGACGTATCCACCTGATACGAGCCGTTCCCTGAATTCCACTCTTCTAATTCTCTACACGAAGCCAGCAGGTTATTCTGGTTCCGGAGAAAGGATCGACCGGATCACTTCCCGCAGCTTCCGCAACATCGGTAATGACCAGCCACTATCCGGTCTGTCGAGGTGGCTCTATAGAGCGTGCGGGTATTATCCCGGTTCATTGCTTCCCGCTCCGAATCGGGCTCCCCAGGCCGGTCGCCCGGACCCGAGCGCTGACCCCTTCCTTGGCAAACGAGGAGGGAGTTTTCTGCTGTCACCCAGACAAACTCAGGGCAGAACGTACTCCCACATATCGTCCAGGGCATAGG
>DATAKV010000491.1:0-6015 GCA_036261375.1 Anaerolineales bacterium | reverse complement strand
AAACTGGACAAATCCGTTTGACATCCCCTCAGGATTTGTAGTAGATACAGGCCAGATCAGGAATCCAAAAAATAGCGATTGCCGGTTCACCGTATGTCCGGCAATCGTCGGACTCGGGAAATGTCGTTACAATCTCCTTACCGACCCGGGATTCCTTCGTCATTCTCTCAGGTTTTTGACAGGCAGAGAAGCGTACGCGCTCGCCCACCGCTCAATCAGGCGCGGACGGATTACGACTTTAGGCAGAGGGGATATAAAGCTTCGGACCAAGATTGGCGCCAAGGCAGCCAGGGGCCTATTATAGAATGCCCCGGTCACGAATTGGCATCTCACATCGTAAAAAGGCGTAATTTTCCGGCACCGCACGCCCCTAGAGTCCCCGAAGCATAGCGGGAGGACAGTTGTGTGAGCGTGATGGAGTGCGTACATTCTGTTTACCGCCTGGACACCAGGGATAATACCTGTCCTGTAACTGCTATAATCCAACACACCGCTGCCCTTAACAGGGCTGATCATAGTGCTGGATCTTTTGCTTTTGAACCACGTTTCTCTTCAAGGTATCGAAATTTAAAAAGAAGAGGTTGAAATGACTACACCGGATCTATCCCAGGCTGTAGAGGGGGATTATTTTCCTGTGGTCCCCAAAGCATTCATACCACAGCATCCACTCCTCGCCTCCATCGTGCTGCATATACTGCCAGGAGTTGTGTTCCTCGCCGTCTGGTTCCTCGTCGCACCCCTGGTCCAGAGGTGGGGACTGCCGGTTGCCATCGCCGGCTCGCTTGCCATCTTGTTCGGCCAGTTGCCTCTGGTGCTTGGGCTCCTGCTCTACGAAAGCCGGAAGCAGACCGGGCGCTTCTCGCTGCGGGATGTGATTGCCTACCGGCGACCGGTGCCTCTCTGGCAATATCTTGTTTTTGTGCCGCTGCTTTGCATCTGGTATTTCCAGGCCTCAACCATCTGGACAGGTCTTCAGAACGATTTGTTGACCGGCCTGCCCTGGCTGCCTCGCTGGCTGGAAAATCCCTTGTCATTTATCGACCAGGGTCCATACAGCCCCCTGGTCACGACGATCACATTGGGAGTGGCCTTGATCAGCTCAGGCGTGATCGCTCCGATCCTTGAAGAGATTTACTTCCGCGGCTTTCTCCTGCCGAGGATCGACCGCCTGGGTGTCTGGGCCGTTCTGCTAAACGTGTCGCTGTTTGCCTTTCATCACTTGTGGACGCCCCTGCTGAACCCCGGCCGTATCCTGGCCTGGTTCCCTATTATCTTCATTGTGTGGCGTAAGCAGAATATCTATATTGGACTCTATGTCCACCTGATCACAAACCTGGTTGGGAACGGCCTCTTTGTCCTGCTGGCCATGTTGTAGAAACCCGGGCGAAGAGGCATACCCACTACTTCTTCGTGGTCTAACGGACCATCTCTACCATCTTCAGGATGGCTGCAACTGCAGCCTCAGGTTGATCAATATTGATGGAGTGACCGCTTTGGTCCGCAAAGAACTGCTGGCTGTTAGTCGATAACTGGAGGAGGTCGGCCTGCGCGGCGGTGTGTTTAGCATCCTGATCTTTGCCGCGTGATAGAACGATCACGGGCAGATCGCCCAACGTGGTCACCGCCCTGGCCTGCATCCCGCCTTCGGCCATCCCCATGAATTCGTCGACTACCGTTTGGACGGAACGAGGGGCTACTGCATTCGGTTGATAGGTCTGCTTCTCCTCCGGCGACAGGGTTCGGATTGCGCCGAGGGGGTCCGCCAGCAGGCGCACCAGGCCAACGCGAGCCAGCAGCGCCGGCAGGGAATTCCCACCGGGTTTCGGTGCTGGCTGAGGCGTGGCGGCATCCGGAGCGGGCAGGTCTTGCGTGTCAATCAACACCAGCCCCGAGACTTCATCCGGATAGTCATGCGCGTATACCTGCACGGTATACCCGCCCAGTGAATGGCCCGCCAGCACATACGGGCCGGGTTCATTAGCATTTGCCAGCAGGGTATGCAGCTCTTTCGCAAATTGCCGGGCAGTCCGCGGGTAGGGACTGGCCTCGCTCCACCCCATCCCGGCCCGGTCGTAGGTGCAGACGCGCGTGGTCCTGGCAACCTCGGACTGCACCCAACCCCACGAGTCAGATGAAGCCCCGTGACCGGCATCGATCACCACGGTTGGGCTGCCAGATCCGGTGCAGTTGAGGTGCAGGCGGTAACCGCCCACGTCCACCATTTGACCCGGCGGTGGATATGCCGTTGCATCGGCCGCTTCCGCCATCGACTCGTAAATGTACCCCACGAGCACAAGACCCAGTATTGCAGCCAGGCTTCCGCCCAGCCAGAGTAAACAGCCGCGTCCGCGACCTTTGGAAGTACGTGCTGTTCCGACTTGATTTTGATCGTTCATTGTAAAGCCTCCATGATTGGCGATAAATATATCGATCCTATCCTCCATAGAAAATACTGAGGAGAGGGCTTGCTCAATGTACACAGACCGCTAGATGAGACTGATCTGCGTTTAGCGGTAGGGCAAAGCTCAGAGCTATCTACTATCCAATTTTAATTTGACGTTTCGCTGTTTAGATTTTTAGCATGTGGTACTGATAATGACCCCCATCAGTAAGTGGTTATGCAGAAATCATTCTGTAAGACTAACTTGTGTATACAGTATACCCGTTTACTGGCTATTCAGGTCGACCAAAGTTATCCCGTACGGCATGGATGATCGCCGGCCTGCAACAGATGCTTCGGTGATCCTATCATTTCGGCAGATGTTTTAGACATGTCTCTCACGGGCGCGCCGGAGCAGAGAGACCCTCCTTGAGCCGCTCGATCAGGCAAGTACGGACCGGAGAACCGCTTTCGGCGGAGGGGGGAATATAGATGGGCAAGCCTGCCGGCGTGGCCAGGATTGGCACAGGCGCGGCCATGGATCCATTATAGTACGTACAGTCCGTTTACCACCCACATGAGAAAACCATAGGCCGGCGAGTTTGATAAGTTCTACCGACTGGTGCCGAGCGCAGGCTCTGCAATATAAACCAAAGTCTGAGATCCTGAACTGCGCTACGGGGACGCTCCACAGTGACGGGCTTTATCGTCTCCGCGGTCTGCATGGAACCTTTTTTTCTGTGCTTTCGTCTATGTTTACCGTATGACGACGCTTATAGATCCGCTTTAGAAAAACGGTCGGGGCGGAGTGAAATGGAGTTGGAAAGGAAGAACGGCCATGAAAGACAGGCGATTATGGGTTTGGCTTGGAGGGATGCTCGTGGTGAGCGCAGCTTTCCTGCTCCTCGATTTCCGTGTCGCCGTGGGCAACCCCCAGTCCATTCAGATGATCATGGTCACGGAGCTGGAAGGCAATTATCCGGAGCGCCTGCAGCCAGACGATAAGATCAGCATGGTCCTGGTTGGGGAAGGCCCGCTGATTCATGCGCTGCAAACAGCGCTCACGGAGAAAATGAACGACGTTGGAATGGGGCAGATGGAATGGGAGCAGGAGCTCAAATCGCATTATCCAAATCCAGTACTGGTCGTCAACGTGGGCCGGCCCAGCCCTACCTGGACGCCGTTCTTCGGGGTGAGCCAGTTCTCCATTCAGGCCGGATATGCCACGGGCGGGGATACCACCTTCATGGCTGCCCTGGACAAGACTCAGCCCTACCTTCGCAGCTCAGACCCCTCGGTCGTCAATCTCTATACGGAATACGAAGTCAGCGATCGGTCCTTTGGGCTGATCTCTCGCCCGGGGTATGACCGGTATCTGGCAGAATATCTTGCCCGGGAGATCGTCCAGGCATTGAAAAACCTGTATAACATACAAGATCCGACGGGTGGGCCTCCTTAGTAAGTACAGATCGCATGGGTAAAAATATGAGATCACTGGTTTTGCTTTACATACTTGTTCTATGCACGGCATGTGCGCCGCAGGGCTTGCCAGCAGCTGGACCCTCTCCAACACGCATCGCAACACAGACATCCCCTGCCCCAGGTGAGACAGCCTCGGTCGTCTCTCCCACAGCCACGTCTGCTCCGGTGCTTCCCTCCCCAGCCCCCCTGTTCGAGGGCATCATTGATAATGTGGCAGTCGACCCACAAGGTACGCTCTATGCCGGCGGCTATGGCGCCTCCTGGGATGGCTCAAGACATTTTGCCCGATGGGATGGCACAAAATGGATTGCGTTGGGCACGGGCGTTGAGTCAGTGGGAGGCAGTGCACTCGTGGCAGACAGGGCAAACCAGCTTTACACGACGATGATCACGGATCCCGATCAGGGCTATGCAACTGCCATTGTCAGGTGGGATGGCGCCGGGTGGGAAGATATCGCTGGCAATTTGAGCACAGTGGTCGACGCACTCAAGGCGGGACGGATATCCAGTAATATTCCTGTGGAAGCTCTGGCATTCGATGGAGAAGATCATCTCTACGCGGCAGGAAGTTTTCAGTATCCCAGCCCTGACAACACCATGGAGTGGCCCATGGGCTTTGTGGCAAAGTGGAATAGAGAAACCTGGACGGTGCTTGGCCAGGGGTTTGATCAGGTGCATATCTATGCCATGGCAGTAAGCGAAGCAGGAAAGGTGTATGTCTCTGGCGAGCAGCCGCGGATCCCGCCAGGCGAATCCGGCCCTGCTGGGTTTATTGCAGAATGGGGTGGCGAAACATGGACGGAGATCGGCACAAGCGAGCTCGACTCCTGTTTCAATATCAGAAGCCTGGCATTGGGCGAAGCCGGGGGCATGTATGCCAGTTGTACGTCGAATGGAGCTGGGGACCTCATTTTCTACTGGGATGGGACGGACTGGACGACCATCACCGATCGATTGCAGGGCGAAGCACCGGCCGTATACGACGTGGCAGTGGATGACAACGGTCATCTTTACATCGGCGGCTCCTTTGATTCGGTGAGCGGCATCCCGGCGCAGAACATCGCCTACTGGGATGGCAGCGTATGGCACGCCCTCGGAGACGGCGTCAAAGGGCAAGTGTATGCACTCGCATTCGATCCAGACGGAGAACTGTATGCAGCGGGACTTCTCATGGGGGCGGGGGGTCAGTATGCAGGTCTTGTGGCCCGCTGGGATGGGGAGACGTGGCATGCGCTGGGGCCATAAACGTTATAGGAACCAGTAGACCGTTGAGAGTAGACAGGCAAGCCTGCCGCGTAGCAAGAATGGGCGCGTGCTCCCCGCTTGCCGAAGGTCTTCGCGCAGCACTCCCGAGTGATAGCCGAGGGAGCGACCGAGGCACAAAACGACCACAGATCTCAAATCGCTCAGACCTGCGGTCGTGTCTCGGTGGGGTGCTGCGCGAAGACCCACGCCGACCTCAGGTGCATGCGCCGTTTCCATGTCGAATACCCGGACCGTTCCCGGAGGCTGGCCCCCTGCCAGTGGGTCGAATTTTTGGAAGTCCTCCGTGTTACACTTTTGCACGATGAACGTATATTCAAAATGACCGGGAGGCAGCCCGATGGGAAAAGTGATCTTCGATATCAGTATGTCCCTGGATGGTTTGATTACCGCCGCACATGCCCGCCCGGAAGCGGGCCTGGGGGAAGGCGGTGAGCGCTTACACGACTGGGGATTCAACAGTGCGGACCCACGCAACCGTGAAATCATGGAATGGTACGCGAACACGGGTGCGAATATTTTTGGCCGGACCGGGTATGACCACTCCATCCTCCACTGGGGAGCAGACGGGCCGGCCGGCGCTGCCCGGATACCCACAGTCATCGTTTCGCACAGTGTGCCTCAGAACGTACCTGAGGGCGGCGTATACAGTTTCGTCGACAGCGTTGAAGCCGCGCTGGAAACAGCGAAAGAACTGGCCGGCGACAAGGATATCTATATAACCGGCGCAGACGTTGCAAGGCAAGCCCTCAAAGGCGGCCTGATCGACGAAGTCTCGATCCATCTGGTCCCCGTGCTGTTTGGCCGCGGCAGACGCTTGTTCGAGGGCCTGGACGGCGAGCACACTGCGCTTGAAATACTCGAAGTGATCCGGACCGCCGAGGCGATCC
>DATAKV010000474.1:0-13172 GCA_036261375.1 Anaerolineales bacterium | reverse complement strand
CCTATTGGTCGAAATGAAGCGCGATGAGCACAAAAGCGATATCCCTCGCTCCCACGAGCAGGCCTCGCGCTGTGCCCGCTGCGGGTTCCGGAAAGTGTGTGACGAGAGCCTGGTGTAGAAATCCCCAATTCGCCGTCACCCTGTATACGTGGATACGTGTTTACCTTATAATTGCATCACCATGTCCGACACGTTCCTTCCAAAGCGGCCTGTTGTGACGGCATATCCCAAAATGCCGCAAGCATTCACGGAGGCCGAGGCCATGGCGGAATACCTAAAGGAAAAAGGGATCGAAACGCCTCATGGATCCCTCTATGATGAAAACCTGCGCAAGCGGGTCCGTGCCGGAGAGTTCGACCTGCTCATCATGGCCGGCGGGGATGGCAGTGTGCTGCGAGCCGGGAACCTGTGTGCCGCCAGCCAGGTCCCGATCCTGGGCGTGAATCTGGGAAAGCTGGGATTCCTGATCCAGGTCGAAAAGGAGGACTGGCGGGAGTACTTTGACAAGCTGTTGAACGGAGAAGCCTGGATCGAAAACCGGATGATGCTGCACGTTGAGCATGGGCGGGCGGGCGAGATGCTGGGCGCCTGGGATGCGCTGAACGAGGTCGTGGTGGGACGCGGCCATCTGCTCCGGCCGGTACGATTGTCCGCTTCTGTGGATGGTCGCCATCTGACGAGTTACGTTGCGGACGGGTTGATTGCCTCCACCGCCACCGGGTCGACGGCATACGCCCTCGCCGCGGGTGGACCGATCCTGCCGCCTGAATTGCGCAACATCCTGCTGGTGCCGATCGCACCGCACCTTTCCGTAGACCGGGCAGTTGTCCTTCCAGAAGGCTCTACGGTCATCATCCGGGTAAACGGCGAGAACGCAGTGATGAGCGTGGATGGGCAGCCTTCGATCACATTAATGGAAGACGACATGATCAACGTTCGCGCGGCGGAGGTCACCACAAAATTTGTCCGTTTCGGAGACCCGGGCTATTTCTACCGAAACCTGACCGCTCATATGAATGAAAATTCCTTAGGATTGCCGAGATGACCCAGACCACTACTGAAACCCTCTACTGCTATGTTCATCCCAACCGTGAGACATCCCTGCGCTGCAACAACTGCGAACGCCCAATCTGTGCCCAGTGTGCGGTCCGTACGCCGACCGGATATCGCTGCCGCGAATGTGTGAAGGGACAGCAGAAGGTCTTCAACACATCGGAGTGGTATGACTTTTTGACCGGTTTCATTGTCGCTGCGCTTCTCTCGGCGGTCGCGGCATTCCTGGTCACGATGATCAGCGGCATCGGTTTCATCGGCTGGTTCCTGATCTTAGCCGGCGCGCCGACGGCCGGTGTGTTCATTGCCGAGGGCGTTCGCATGGTAACAGGTCGCCGCCGCTCGCGCCCGTTGTTCATCACGGTCGCGGTGGGTGTGGTGCTGGGTGCCTTGCCCATCGTTCTGGTGCAGTTGCTTGTTTTCGGTAATATGTTTGGCGTCCTCTTTCAAGTAATCTATCTGGTGATCGCCGTCCCGGTTATCTATTCGCGACTTTCTGGAATCCAATTGCTCAGATAACCTATACACGTTTCTTATGCTTACAGAACTCCATATCCATAATTTTGCCATCATCGACAAACTCGATCTTCGTTTTGGCTCCGGCCTGATCATCCTGACCGGTGAAACAGGCGCGGGCAAGTCCATTATTCTGGACGCCGTGGTCATGCTGATCGGCGGCAAGGCGGACACGACCTTTGTGCGCACCGATGCAGATGCCGCGTTTGTCGAGGGAGTGTTCCAGCTCAGGGGTCCCGAAAAGGAGGCGGTGCATGCCATACTCCAGCGGGAAGAGCTGATGGACGATCCCAATTACGTGGTGCTCATGCGTGAGATCCGCAAGGAGGGACGCAGCGTGGCCCGCGTCAACGGCCGGACGGTCAATGTTTCGCTGCTCAAGGAGCTCGGCGCCCTGCTGGTGGATATCCACGGGCAGGCCGAGCACCTGTCCCTGCTCGATCCGCGCGCCCACCTGGGCCTGCTCGACCGTTATGCGGAGGTGGCGCGGCCTCTCAGCGACTACCGCCAGACCTATCACACGCTGCTAAACCTGCGCCGCGAGCTGAACGACCTGCGCAAGGCCCAGACCGATGCCGAGCGCCGCGTGGACATACTCACCTATCAGGCGGAGGAGATCGAATCGGCGCGCCTCAAACCTGGTGAGGATGAAGAGCTGCGCAAGGAACGTGATCGCCTGGCGAATGCCGAATCGCTCTCCCGCAATGCCCAGGAGGCGCTGGCTGTCCTCGAGGAAGGGTCTCCCGATACGCCCGCTGCAACCGACCTGGTGGGACAGGTGGTACAGGCTCTTTCGGCGCTGGCCAAGATCGACTCGGCCCAGAACGAAATGGCGGACCAGGCCGAGGTCCTGCTGGACAGCATGTCGGACCTCATTCACAACCTGCGCGATTATCTCGAAGAGATCGAGTTCAACCCGAAGCGCCTGGACGTGGTGGAGGAGCGGCTCGACCTCATCCATTCGCTGGTACGCAAGTATGGCGGCAGCATCCCGGCGGTCATCGCCTATGGAGCCGAAGCGCGCAAGCAGCTGGAGACCATTACAACGGCTGGCGAGCGCATTCAGGAGCTGGAGATGCAGGAAGCCCGGCTGCTGGAAAAACTTGCCAAACAGGGAGCCGTGTTAAGCGAAAAGCGCAAATCGGCGGCTGCCGAGCTGGGAAATGGCATCGAAGCTGAGCTCGATGACCTGCGGATGCAGGCCGCCAAGTTCGGCGTGGACTTCCAGACCAGGCCCGATCCGAACGGAGCGCCGGTGGAGAATGGCACACGAATCGCATTCGATCAAAATGGTTTCGATCGAATTGAGTTTTTGATCGCACCCAACCCAGGCGAAGGACTCAAGCCGCTGGCCAAGATCGCCTCCGGTGGGGAGACATCCCGCCTGATGCTCGGGCTGAAGAACGTGCTTGCCCGAGCCGACGAGGTGCCGTCCCTGATCTTCGACGAGATCGACCAGGGAATCGGCGGTCGTGTCGGTATGACGGTGGGGCAGAAGTTGTGGAATCTCTCGCGCATGCACCAGGTCTTCTGTGTGACGCACTTGCCGCAGCTGGCAGCCTTTGGCGACGAGCATTACCAGGTGCAGAAGCTGATCCAGGGCAACCGCACACTTACGACGGTCGAGCGCCTGGATGGCGAGCCGCGCCTGATCGAGCTCTCACAGATGCTCGGCGAAGTGGGCGAGGGGACCCTGCGGTCGGCGCACGAGCTGATGCAGGTGGCGAGGCAGATGATCAAAGGAAAGTAATACTGGAGATTGAGCGGTAAGTAAATAAAAAGCACAGGACAAAATCCTGTGCTTTTCCGTGTGTGTTGTTCATCTTGTGTTCTTCAATGGCGGGAGCTTATTGCCTTCGCCGCGCTTTGTCACTTCCACCCAGAGGGATGCGGCCAGCTCATAGCCAATGACGTGGTCCTGCGGTTTCATCTGCAGGCGTAGGGGACCTTTGAAGGGGGCACAGCTAAACAGGTGAAAAGGTGTTCCCGGTACAAGCCCAAGCTCCCCGATGTAATTTAATTTTTCCATATCATGCGTGCGGACCCGGCTGACGATGCAGTCGGAGCCGGACGGTACATCCAGCAGCGGCATATCCACAACCTTGGGCATGACGCCCTCCCTGGAAGGGATCGGCTCGCCGTGGGGGCAGCGCGTGGGGTGGCCGGCGAGCTCGTCCATGCGCTCCTCCAGCTCATCGTTGACGCCGCGCTCGAAGACATCCGAGAGCTCGTGGGCTGAGGCCCAGTCATATTTCATGATCTTGACCAGGAACACCTCGGTCAGGCGGTGGCGGCGCAGGGAGGGCATGGCGATCTTTTCTCCGGCCTCCGTCAGGCGAACACCGCGATAAGGCTCATGGACAAGGTATCCATTTTTATTCAAGCGCTTCACCATCGTGGAGATCGCCTGGGCCGAGGCGTCTACATGGGAACTGAGTAGGGAAAGGGAAACCTGCTCATGGTCCTCCTGCAGGCGGTAGATCTCGGCAGCATAGCGCTGCATCGCGGGGCTGATGCTCATCACTCGTGCACAAACTCCGAAGGTATCAACCAGGTTGAAAACCGGTTGCAACCTTATATAAGTAAAATTTATTACAAATATCTAGATTATTCAAGGCGGCAAAATTATACTACACGCCGCAATGAGCCGATAAATACTATCTTTTTTCTCATTATAGGCTTGTTGACTACATTTCACTTTCTCAAGGAGAAATATTGCTTGTGAGCCAGTTCAAAGTTTCATTCATTCTTCTTATGGTCATGCTGATCGTAAGCGCCTGTGGCGGCGCGGCGCCGGCTGCCACGGAGGCACCGACTTCAACCGATGAACCGCCTGTAAGTGTTCTGCCTGCCACGGATGTGGCTACCGAAGCGCCCGCAGTCGAAGCTAACGATGTTTCAGGCCAGCTGGTTATTTATTCCGGCCGTGCCGAACCTCTGCTCCAGCCCGTTATCGACGCCTTCAAAGCAAAATATCCGAACGTGGAAGTCCTGCTCAAGGCAGGCAGCAACAGCGAGCTGGCAAATGCGCTGATCGAAGAACAGGCCAACCCCCAGGCCGATGTGTTTATCACGACCGAGCTGTTCACCGTCCAGTCGCTGGCCCAGCAGGGGGTCTTTCAATCCTACCGGCCCGTCGGAGCGGATCAGCTGCCAGCCGAATTTCTCGGCGCAGACAACCTGTGGACCGGCCTGACCCGCCGGGCACGCGTGATCATGTATAATGCCGACCTGGTCACCCAGCAGGAGCTTCCGACCTCCATCTTCGATTTGACCGATCCCAAGTGGAAGGGACAGGTCGCCGCGGCCGGCTCGACCAACGGCTCCATGCAGGCCCAGATCGCCGCCCTGCGCCAGTTAAATGGCGAAGAAGAGACGCTGGCCTGGCTAAGCGGCCTGATCGCCAACGAAGTGACATTCTTTGGCGGTCACACCGACGTACGCAAGGCTGTTGGCGCCGGTGAGTTCAAGCTGGGGCTGGTCAACCATTACTATTATTACCTGCAAAAAGCGGAAGGCAGCAACGTCGGGATCATCTTCCCGGACCAGGGTGAGGGACAGATTGGGCTGATCACCAATGCCACCGCTGCGGCGGTCGTCAACGGCGCGCCGCATGTCGATGCCGCCCAGGCCTTTATGGACTTTCTGGTCTCGCCGGAAGGTCAGAAACTGTTCGCCGAGCAGAATTACGAATATCCCCTACTGCCAAGTGTGGAACTGCATCCGGATGTCCAGCCGCTCGACGAGTTCCGTTTTGCCGATGTCAATGTTGTCGAAGCCGCACAAGATTTCGCGGCGACATTTGACTTGATGGAGACAGTTGGGTTACCATAATCTCGTTATGCTGAAAGCGTGACCTACAAACAGTGGCAACACACGCACATCGCTTTAATCTTCTTCGATTGAGATCCAATCCCATCAGCCCCCGGCTTGCCATCGCCGCGGGGCTGGTGGCGCTTTTTGTGGCGGTCCCGCTCGTTTATATCTTCATCCGTGCCCTGGGAGCGGAACCGGAAGCCTGGCAGCGACTGTTCCAGGCCCGCATCTGGAAGCTGCTTGGAAACACACTGATCCTCCTCATCGCCGTCACAAGTGGAGCACTACTCACAGGGGTCAGCATGGCCTGGTTCACCGAGCGCACCGACCTGCCGGGCCGAAAGATCTTCCGCTGGATGCTGGCCATGCCGCTCGCCATTCCTGCCTACATCGGTGGAATTGTTCATCTGGCTTTGCTGCGGCCGCGCGGCGGTTACATTCCCCAGGCGCTTGAATCGATCTTTGGCCAGCCGGTTTTCACACCCAGTCCGCTTGGTTTCTTTGGTGCTGCCTTTATTCTCACATTATTTACCTATCCGTATGTCTATCTGCTGAGTGCGGCGGCATTTCGCTCGCTGCATGCCTCGCTTGAAGAAGCGGCACGCACATTCGGGCGATCTCCTCTTCAAACACTTTTTCAAGTGACATTACCCGCGCTGCGGCCCGGGCTGGCGGCGGGCGCCTTGCTGGTAGCCCTGGATATCCTGGCCGAATACGGAACTGTTGCTTTGCTGCGCTACGAGACTTTTTCATCGGCGATCTTCGTCCAGCTCTCGGGCCGTTATGACCGCTCGGCCGCATCCGTATTGAGCGGCATCCTCGTCGTTCTGGCGATCCTCATCTTATGGGGTGAACTGCGCCTGCAGGGACAGGCGCGCTTCACCCAGATGGAAAGTAACTGGCGGCCCGCTCCGCCATTGGCCCTGGGAAAGTGGCGTCTGCCTGCATTTTTTCTGGTGCTGGGAGTGGTCTCTGCCAGCCTGCTCGTGCCTGTTGTCGTGCTGGCTGTGTGGAGCATCCAGACATTCCTCGACCCGCAGACGATGGCAGCAGTATTCCGTACCGGCTCGCAGGGGTTTGGCAGTTATGTCTGGAACAGCCTGTGGAGTTCGGGGCTGGCAGCCTTGACCGCGGTCCTTCTTTCACTGCCGGTGGCGTTGAATTCCGTGCGGTATCCCAATCGATTCTCGCGATTCATTTCACGCTTCTGTCAGGTTGGATATGCCATTCCCGGCGTAGTGATTGCTCTGAGTCTTGTTTTACTTGTCAACCGCCTGTTACCTTTTTTATACGCCACACCGTTTGTGGTCGTGATCGCCTATGTATTAAGGCACATGCCGCAGGCGGTACGTGCCAGCGAGTCGGCCTTGAACCAGCTTTCCCCGTCGATGGAGGAAGCTTCACGGACGCTGGGACGAACCTCCTTACAGACCTTCGTCCAGGTGACCCTGCCTCTAATCCTGCCGGGTCTTCTGGCGGGTGGCTCACTGGTCTTTCTGACCTCTCTTAAGGAGCTGCCTGCCACACTGCTCCTTCGTCCGGCGGGCTTTGATACACTGGCCGTCCGTGTATGGATGTGGGCGGCAGATGGATTTTATACCCAGGCCGCGCCGGCTGCTTTGTTCCTTGTCCTGGCATCGGCACTTCCTTTATACTTCCTCCTGCGCCGGGAGCAGATCTTCAAATGACGACACTCGAAGTACACAACCTCGTAAAACGATTTCATGGCACACAGCAGTCGGCCGTCAACGATATTTCCTTCGAGCTGATGGGAGGAGAGATCCTGGCACTCGTCGGCCCTAGTGGATGCGGTAAAACCACGACGCTGCGGATCATTGCCGGGCTTGAGCGCCCGGACTCCGGTACCGTTTATTTGAATGACCGTATCGTGGCCTCGGGATCGGTTTTTATCCCACCCGAAAAACGCGGTGTCGGCATGGTCTTTCAGGATCATGCCCTGTTTCCGCATTTGACCGTATCGGAGAACATTGCTTTTGGCCTGCGCGGCCAGTCAGCGGAACAGGTCAAGAAAACGGTGGGGGAGATGCTGCACCTCGTGGGTTTGCTGCCGCTGGCGAAACGCTATCCGCATGCGCTGTCGGGCGGGGAACGCCAGCGGGTTGCGCTGGCCCGCGCCCTGGCCCCGCGCCCTGTCCTTGTGCTGATGGATGAGCCGTTCAGCAGCCTCGATGCAGACCTGCGCATGGAAATGCGTGAGCATGTCCGCCGCATCCTCAAATCAATGCAGGCAACGGTCGTGTTCGTCACCCATGACCAGGATGAAGCTTTATATATGGGTGACCGCCTGGCCGTCCTAAGCAATGGGCAACTCGAGCAGATTGGCACGCCTGAGGAGATTTTTCACGAGTCGAACACACGCTTTGTCGCGGAGTTTATGGGGGACAGCGACTTCCTGAAGGGCAGGGTCACGCACAGCGGAATCCAGACCGAGATCGGACTGTTGAACCAGATCGTCGACCTGGCTGCGTCCACGCCGGTGGAGATCGCCATCCGCGCCGATGATGTGGGTTTCGTGATGGATGGGAGCGGCAACAGCCTGATCGTGGAGCGCTTCTTCCGCGGCGCGTTCAACTTATACCGCCTGCGCCTGGACTCCGGGCAGATCCTGCATGCGTTCACTGACCATAGCCAGATCCTGCCGGTTGGGGCGCGTGTGCGTGCTTTCATTAGTGCGGAACACCCACTGACAATTTTTTCATCGTAAGAATCAACTCGTTCTCGGAAGCTACATAAACTTACCAATTTCTAGGTAAAATCTGCATAAATCTACATTGTATTTTAGGTGTTTGTGCCTACAATACAGGTAGCCGAATAAGCGCGTATATAAACGCCCTTAGTGTATTTAATCATTTCATACTTCATTGCGAGCCCGAATGAAGTGAGTGACAGTTCCTCGGTTGGGATGGCCACGATACCCGGCTCCTTGCAATGACAGGAAATTATGATGTTCCTCAAACGTTTCCAGCTAGGTCTTATCCATGTTGCGGTGGCGATGACGCTTGTGCCGATCAACAGCACGCTGAACCGCGTGATGATCAAGGAGCTTGCCCTATCGGCCACAATCGTGGCAATCCTGGCATCGCTTCCCTATTTGTTTTCCCCCATCCAGGTGGCGATCGGTTCGTATTCAGACCGTCATCCCATCCTTGGTTTCCGGCGCACGCCATACATCCTGGCCGGACTGATCCTGTGTGTGATCGGGGTGTTCGTTTCACCGCAGGTGGCGTTCCTGATGGCGGAAGATTTTTCGCTCGGACTGCTTGCAGGTCTTGTTGCATTTGGCGCCTGGGGGATGGGATATAACCTCTCGGCGGTTTCCTATCTTTCACTTGCATCCGAACTATCGGGTGAAAAAGAACGCGGCAGAACCATTGCGACTATGTGGTTCATGATGATCGTGTCCATTATATTGACGGCTACAGGGCTGGCAAGAATGGTCGACCCTTACACACCCGAAGCCCTGATCCGTGCGTTTGGGGTCGTTGCCGCGGTTGCTCTGGTACTGGGCCTGATCGGTCTGATCAAGCTTGAGCCGCGCTCCGGTGTCTCTGTGACGACCCGCTCCGAAGCTTACACGATGAAAGAGATGGCATCTGCTATCACGGCGAATCCGGTGGCGCGAACCTACTTTATCTATCTGCTCCTGCTGCTGGCTGCCATCCTGGGACAGGACGTTCTGCTCGAGCCGTTTGGAGCGGAAGCCTTTGGCATGTCAGTCTCGGAGACGACGAGCATCACCAGGATCTGGGGGATAGCCGTACTCATTGCCATTCTCGTTGCGGGCTTTCTTGAAGGTCGCGTATCCAAACGGCTCGTTGCACAATTGGGCAATACCGGCGCGCTGGTGGGCTTCATTATCATCGTAGTCAGCGGATTTCTCCTTAATCAAATGATCTTTTATGCAGGTGTGACCATGCTGGGAATAGGTACCGGTCTCTCAACGGTCGCGAACCTGTCCCTGATGTTCGATCTGACCATCC
This sequence comes from Anaerolineales bacterium, assembly GCA_036261375.1. Taxonomy (GTDB): domain Bacteria; phylum Chloroflexota; class Anaerolineae; order Anaerolineales; family Villigracilaceae; genus Defluviilinea. The sequence continues at coordinate 3,786 of DATAKV010000474.1, read as the reverse complement.
CCGGCATGGTAGGCCTGTACATTGGCGCCTGGGGATTTTCGAATGCGCTCTCACGGCTTGTCGGGTCGATCCTCGGCGGTGTGGTGCGTGACGTAGTGACTCAGGCATCGGGCCAGCCATTGAGCGGATATCTCGTGGTATTCGGCATCGAAGCATTGATGCTGCTGATCGCGGCGATCATGCTGTACCGGATCGATGTCAACGCATTCCGGAGGAAGGTGGGCGAACCCTCCTTTGCCGAGAAGGTGGCGATAGCTGCGGAGTAAATCATGGAGGATGTTTCATCGGCGAGTCGGTGAACTCCATAAGGAGTAACAATGAAAGACGAATGGCTTTCCCTGAGTGATGCGGCTAAACTTTTAGGAGTACATCCCAGCACGGTCCGGCTCTGGTCGGATAAGGGAGTGCTGCCTACCCACCGGACCTCCGGCGGGCACCGTCGTTATCGCCGGGATGAAGTGCTGCTGTGGTCGAATACGGCCCGGGAAGTGCGGGCCGAACCCGAAGGGATCATGCACATGGCGATGAAGAACGTCCGTGTGCAGATCGGAGAGGCCAATCTGGAGGCGGAAAGCTGGTACAAGAAGCTGGATGACAATGCCCGCCGGCAGTACCGTGAGAGTGCCCGGTCCCTGTCACAGGGGTTGATGACCTATCTCGCCTCGGAGAACGGCGACGACTCAGAGGCTCACGCAATTGGATATGAATACGCCTCCCGTGCCCGCCGATACGGTCTTAGCGAAGTGGATGCGACCCGCGCCCTGTTGTTTTTCCGGAATGCCCTGATCGAGTCAGTGATGAAGGTCTATCGCGAAGCCAACATCCACTCTGGCCGGGCCTGGGAGGAGATGCTTCATAAGATGCATACCTTCACCGACCTCATCTTGCTTAGTTTACTGGAAACCTATCACAAGCTGGAAAGCGTCAACCATTGATGGAATTGAGAAGAACCCGCATAAAGCAGTCACCTGTTCAAGGGATGTTTAACACATCTCTGATTAAATATTAATACAGCGACAGGCACTTTCCGGTGCCTGTCATTTCGATTCACGCTATAATGAATTTATGATACTCGATTTACCTTACCTGCTTGAAACCAGACGAAATCACTCGGTTGAACACGCAACACTCCACATCCTGGCCCGAAAATATCCCAAAATGACCATGGGTGGTCATTCCAACCCAACCGGCTTCTACCTGATGGGAAACTTTACTAAAGACGAAATCCAGGAAGCGGCGGACGAGGCTATGCGCCGTATCCGCTCCGGCGAAACCGAGCTTGCCATCCATGAGGGTTGCGGCACGAATATTGCCACGTCCACGCTGCTGCCGGCAACCTTTGCCTTTGTGCCGATGCAGCGGGCGCGCTCCACGTTCTGGAAAGTCATGCTGATCCCATTTGCGATCGGCCTGGCGATTTTCGGTTATTTCCTGAGCAAGCCTCTCGGTCCGTGGCTGCAGCGCAATGTCACCACCGAAGCGGACCTTGGGAACATGCGCATAGTGGACATTCTCCCTGTCCGCAAAGGTCTGCACCGCGTTATTACAAAGTAGTCTTACCACAAAGGGTCACAAAGGTTTTCCTTCGTGTTCCTTGGTGACCCTTTGTGGTTTAATAAAACATGCCCAACATCTTCTTCCTCTTCGGCAATGACGAATTTGCGATCTCGCGCAGGCTCAAGGAATTCGAGTCGGATTTCACCGACCCCACCAGCGCGGACATGAACACGGCCCGCCTCGAGGCGCGATCGGTGAGTGAGGACGATCTGGGCAATGCGCTGAATGCCATGCCATTTCTCGCCAAGCGGCGTCTGGTGCTGCTGGCAAATCCCTCTTCCAAATATAACAATCCATCCCTTCGCAAAAAATTCCTCGAGTTTATCGGGAAGGCACCGGAGAGCACGCAGCTGATCATGTATGAATCCGTCGATCCACGGGATGCCGAAAAACACTGGCTGGTGAAATGGGCAGAAAAAAACAACAAACTGATCCAGTCCCGGGCATTCATGCTGCCGCGCTTGAAGGATATGACCGGCTGGATCGTTAACGAAACAAAAAACCAGGGCGGGCAGATCGCACCCCGCGCCGCCGAGATGCTGAAGGACATGGTCGGCGTGGACACGCGCCAGGCCGGCATGGAGATCGCCAAACTGCTGGCCTACGTTAACTGGTCGCGGCCGGTCACGGTCGAGGATGTGGAAGCGGTCTGTATCGTTACCTCCCAGCAATCGGTCTTCGATTTTGTCGACGCGCTGGCAAATGGGAACGGAAAATCGGCACAGCATCTTTTGCATCGTCTGCTTGAATCGCAGGACGAATTCTCGTTGTGGGGGATGGTGGTCAGGCAATTCCGCTTATTAATCCAGGCGCGTGAAGTACTGGATGGGAACGGCAATAAGGAGGATGTCATCAAAGCCCTGGGAGTACATCCCTTTGTGGCAGAGAAAGCCGCCCAGCAGGCGTCTCGTTTTTCGATCGAATCACTGGAAGCGATCTATCACCGGCTGTTGACCATCGATGAGAGGGTCAAGACCAGCCAGGTCACGCTCGACCTGGCTATGGATACGCTGGTGGTGGAACTCACCCATTAAGGCCCAAACAATCGGTGGGGGAACAGAGGAAATTCCTCTTGACACAATTATACATACATGCTAGAATGTATATATGAGACGCACCAAGGATGAAGCTGCGGTCACCCGCTCTGCAGTGCTCAAGGCAGCACTGGCTGTTTTCAGCAGTAAAGGCTATGCTGCCGCCACCCTGGATGATATAGCAAAAGCCGCCAGGGTCACGCGCGGTGCGATCTACTGGCATTTCAAAAGCAAAGCAGACCTGTATAACACACTTACCTCAGAACTTTCTGCCCGCGGCGCGGACCTCGTCCAGCATGCCGTTGCCGAGGGCGGCAGCCTGCTGGAGATCCTGCGGCGGATCTTTGTCCGGCAATGTACGTTGATCGAAGAGGACAGGGAAGCACGCGCTGTCATGGAGTTGGCGCTATCCAAGACGGGCACCGATCCGGAGTTACAGGCTGGGCGGAAGAAACAGCTCGAAGCGGGGAGTGCTCTGATCGAAGGTATCGCTGGTGCGATGCAGAAGGGGATCGCCCAGGGCGTCCTGCGCAATGACATCGATCCCGCTGACATGGCGCGTGCTTTTATCGCTTTTGAAAACGGCGCGATCCAGTTGTGGCTGACATCGCCGAAGTCGTTCTCGCTCAAACAGAGTGCTGAGTCTTTTGCAGAGATCCTGATCTCGGGCCTGCAGAAGTAAACAAAATTTTTTACCTAATTTACATACTCTCCAGTATGTAAATTACCAAGAGGAGAGAAACATGAACACCAAATCCCTGATCACCCGTACAGCTGTCATCTTTGCTGCCCTGGTCATTGCCGGTATAGCCATGGTGGTCAGCGCGCAGTCGGTAGCGGATGGCCTGCAGCAGACCATACTGGTGGCGATTGGCAGCGCCCTGTTCGGGTCAGCCCTGACATTCTTCCTGGTCAGGCTGTTCTCGATTGTAGAAAAGTAATCGAAAAACAAGATATCGCTCCTCTCTGTCCAGGGAGGAGCGATGTAAAACTGAGCATGTTTATGAAAACATCTATCTTAACTTGGGTTCGAAGTCACCCGCTTCCTGCGTTCTTTTTATTGACCTTTATCATTGCCTGGTCCCAATGGCTGCCGCTCGGATTCTTCGCGCCTCAGCATTATTTGTTGACACTGCCCGGTGCCTGGGCGCCGACGTTATCAGCCGTGCTTCTGATCGGCCTATCAGAGGGTCGA
>DATAKV010000467.1:0-12975 GCA_036261375.1 Anaerolineales bacterium | reverse complement strand
TCAGGATGGCGGTCTCGAAACGGCCCATGGTCAGGGCGTCCAGGACAGGCAGGCCCTGGGTGTTGGCGCTCATCCGCAGGGATGTGGGGACCAACGCGCCGACCAGCATGCCAAAGACTGCGCCGAAGCCCATCCCCGTGTAAGCACCCACACTCACACCGCCCGTTGTACCGGCCGTTTTGACCGTCAGCGCGGCGGTGAGGATGCCTGTGACAATTCCAAGCACGAGGCCGATCACCAGCCCGACGAGGATGCCGTTGAGCGTTGCGGTGATCGCGCCGAACCCGGCTCCGATCAGGGCACCCATGATGATCCCGATGACTGCTCCCAAACCAATGCTCTTTTGCATCATATGCTTTTCCCTATCTGCTGTTCAGGCTGTGAAGAAAAAATAATCTTATCAGATTTATCTTCCTTCCCTCTTATTCCTGGGAATGTAATTTTTTCCGCCGATCCACACGCCGACAATGGTAGCCAGAATCGAAAGCAGGAATCCGGCCAGGACGGCGGTTTCAAAACGACCCATCATGAGCGCATCCAGCACGGGCAGGTTCTCGGTATGCGCTCTCATCCGCAGAGATGGAGGGACCAGCGCGCCGACCAGCACGCCGAACGTTCCACCGAACAACATCCCCGTAAAGTACCCCACTCCAACACTTCCGGTTGTGCCTGCAGTTTTGACCGTCAGCGCCGCGGATGCCGCGCCTGTTACCACACCCAGGACCAGACCGACCCCCAGTCCGATCAGGATCCCATTAAGACTCATTGTGATCGCGCCAAGCCCGGCTCCGGTCAACATACCCACACATGCGCCGATCAGGGAGCCCAGCCGGACGCTGTTCTGCATCATCCGTCTCTCGAACGTCCGGCGTGCGGTGGATGCGCCCAGATATTTGCTGATAAATTGAATATTCAGGGTTTCAAGCCACTTGAAGGAGCCATCGGGTGTGATGCATTCAATCTCGTAGGTTTCAGCATCATGTTTTTCGACCACAATGCCGATGTCGCCTACATCGATCAGTCCCTTGTATTCCTCCGGCACCTGGACGACTTTGACCATATCGTAGCGGGTAATTTTGTCAAAGCGGATCATCTGACACATTCCATTCGTTACAAATAAAAACTCTGCTCTTCGTCCTGGAGCTGCTGTTCAAAAATAATTCAAGTGGATTGGTTCGCTTTCGTTATCGGCTTTCAGCCAGGAACTTCCTTGACGCCTCAATTTTATCCTTTTCCACCTTTTCCTTATTTTCCCAATAGTCAAGCAATTGGCCAATCGTCAGCACAGCATGCATGGCATATCCCGCTTGCTCGAGTGATTCTTTTGCACCGGACTGGCGGTCCACCAGGACGACGACATCCTTCACCACCAGTCCCGCCCCGGTCAATTTTTCGATGGCTTCGAACTTGCTCCCGCCGGTGGTAGCCAGGTCGTCGATGACGACTACCGTTTCGCCGGCGTGATATTCGCCTTCGATCTCGGCTTTCGTCCCATAGGACTTGGCTTCCTTGCGCGGGTAGATCATCGGGTACTGCCCGGCCAGGCTGATCGCGGTGGCAATCGGGATGGCTGCGTAGGGCAGGCCGGCCATCCTTGAAAAATGAAGAGTGGAGAGAATGGGCAGATAGGCCTGGGCGATATCTGCAAGAAGCCTGGGATAGGTGATGATCCGGCGCAGATCAATGTAGATGGGGGACTTCAATCCTGATTTCAGAGTGAACTCGCCGAACTTGATGCAGCCCGCATCAAGGAGATGGTCGGCAAGTGATGATAAGGAAGAGTCAAGTTGTGCCATAACGGGATCCTTTGAGGCAAAAGATATAAAGAGACAGAGTTTATTTTTACTCTGCCTCAGACCCTCAATTCTCTTTTGATTTCCAGTATCTGGTCACGCAGCTCGGCAGCGGCGAGGCCTGGCTTTTCGGCGCGAGCAACACTGCGTGAGACGGGGATCAGCATCCCTTTGCCGTCGCGGCGCAGGCCGGCCTTCAAAGCAGATTCCAATTCCCCGCCCTGGGCGCCGACGCCGGGAGCAAGGAACCACAGGCCAGGCGCAGCGGCCCGGACTCGCTTCAGGGCATCCACATGGGTTGCACCCACAACGAGGCCGATGTTATTCTTTGTGTTCCATGCCTGGGCGAGACGGGCGACATGTTCGTATAGGGGCATCGACCGTGGAACGTTGGCAATGGACTGCATACCGTTTTCCGTCCACTGTCCACCGTCTACCCTCAAATCCTGCAGATCCCCCGAGCCGGGGTTGGACGTTTTGCACAGAAGGAATACTCCCTTTTCAGGCACCTGGAGGAACGGCTCGATGGCGTCTTTTCCCAGATAGGGACTCAGCGTAATGCAGTGGGCGCCAAGCGTTTCGAAGGCGGCTTTGGCATACGCTTCCGCTGTGGAGGCAATATCCCCGCGCTTGGCATCCAGGATGACAGGGATCATCGAGCCGCGGCGATTCGATTCGCCCTGTACGGCCTCGATCACATCCCGGAGCGCGGTCCAGCCCTCGGCGCCGAAGACCTCAAAGAAGGCCGCGTTGGGCTTGAATGCCGCAGCGTAGGGCGCGGTCTGCTGGATGAGATTCAGGCAGAAGTCCCGGGCAGAGGCGGCGGTAGGAGCGGGCAGATCGTTGACGTGCGGATCCAGTCCGATGCAAAGCAGGGACGAACAGTCGTCCACGCGCCGTTCCAGAAAAGAGAAAAAAGTTTCCATGGGTGAAGTATACAGGGAAACAGGTATCCAGTTAACGTGTTTCCCTGTATACCTGTCTCCTTGTTTCTGGATTTAAGCCTTACCCAGTACCATCGCCAGCAGCGCCATTCTCACATACAGGCCATATTCCATCTGCCTGAAATAAGCGGCGCGGGGATCCTCGTCGAAGTCCACACTGATCTCGCCGACGCGCGGCAGCGGGTGCATCACGATCATCTCCCGCTTAGCGGCTTTCATGATCTGCGGGTCGATTACGTAGGCGCCGCGCACCTTTTCATAGTCCGCCGGGTCCTCGAAGCGCTCCTTCTGGACGCGGGTCACGTACAGGACGTCGGTTTCGGGTAGGACCTTTTCGAGCGAGTCGAACTCGGCCTGGGGAATACCCTTCGTACCAACCTCGTCCATAACCTCCCTGGGCATGCGTAGGATTTCCGGTGACACGTAATTGATCTTTACCTTGAACAGCGACAGCAGCCGGGCCAGCGAATGGACCGTGCGCCCATACTTCAGGTCGCCGAGCATGGTAACGCTCATGCCGTCGATCTGGCCGGCGCCGAGCTCCTCGAAGATCGTGAAGGTGTCGAGCAGAGCCTGGGTGGGATGCTCACCTATGCCGTCGCCGGCGTTGATAATGGGCTTGCGCGCCGCTTTGGCCGCGATCGCCGCCGAGCCGGTCTCGGGGTGGCGAAGCACGATCACATCTGCGTAGCATTCGAGGGTGCGGATGGTATCTGTCAGGCTTTCACCCTTGGTAACCGAGGAATACTTCACTTCATTGATCGGGATAACCGAGCCGCCCAGCCGCTCCATGGCGGCGGTGAAGGAAGAGGAAGTGCGTGTCGACGGCTCGTAGAACAGGTTGGCCAGGATCTTGCCTTTCAGCAGGTCGAAGGTTCCCACCCGCTCGACCATACCGCGCATCTCGTGCGCCACCCCAAACACATACTCGAGGTCATTGCGTGAAAATTGTTTGACGGAAATGATATCCTTGCCATACCAGGGCGCCGTGCGCTGGTCGCCAAACGGCAGATAGGGACTTGTGTTGATCATGTGCATTATTTAATCTCCTTGGATTATAGTCATTGGGAGGAATGGTCGCTGCGACGGGGCAATCTCATTTCATATGCAAGTGTCTGCTCATTGTTGAGACGCCACGTCTAAAAAACCTCACAATAACAGTCTTAAAGATCGGCCTGTCGTCATTCCTTAGGTTGCGGTCCATCCGGGGATTTGTTGTACTTTGTTGCCAAAAGGCACACAAAGTGCTACAATTTGGACATGAAATATTTCTCATGGAATATAGAGAAAAATGAGCTTCTAAAGGAAGAGCGGCAGATTTCATTTGAAGAGGTTGTCTTTTATATCGAAATGGGATTTCTGCTCGATGTATTGGAACATCCCAACCAGGAAAAGTATAAAGGACAAAAGATATTCGTTGTACAGATGGATGATTATGTTTATCTAGTCCCTTTCATAGAGGATGAACAGGAAGTGTTTTTGAAAACGATCATCCCAAGTCGCAAAGCGACCCGGAAATATTTGAAAGGCAGTGAAGAATGAGCAACTTGAATCTCCAACAGGATGAACTGGAACTTCTTGCCTCTTACGAGGCCGAGGAGTGGAAATCTGCTAAAAAGCTTAACGAGCAGAAGGACAAATACAAGGCCTATGCAAAGGCTACGTTTCGCAAGGATAAGCGCGTCAATATTCGTATTTCAGAGAAGGACCTCCTTGCCCTGCAAAAGCGGGCTATTCGTCAGGGTATTCCTTACCAAACCCTGATTGCCAGCGTGCTGCACAAATATGTCAACGGCACATTAACCGAGAAATAGACAGGACACTGATTCACTTTCCGGACATGCTCTTCATCTGAAAGAGATGGTTTGCCAGCGGGATAACGTTGACCAGCGGCTCCTCATACGGGTGGACACGGCGGATGACCTGCATCGCGTCGTTGACCAGCTCACGCCTGCAATTGACCTCGATCTTAAATTCCTTCACTTCGTTGATCTTCTCGATTTTCCCATCGAACGGGTCGGCGCCGGGCAGCGGGCGGTAATAGCCCTGCACCGCGGAAAGGGCAACACAATGATCGTAATTCCCGATCCGCCCGACCCCGATCTTTGCCAGCTCATCGCGGATCTTCAAAGCATACTCCTGCGGGGCAAAGATTTCCAGTTTTACATCTGTAAAGTTTTTCATAACTCCTGCTTTCTTTTCTTGATTTGTCGCGCTGCAAGCGTGACCTACTCGGTTTGCTTCCATTGTACAGGTCTCTTTTGGTTGTGCTTCTCCCATTCCCTGAGGAGGATGGCATACATCAGCGTATCCCACCACCTGCCTTTGTAGTATTCGTTCTCGCGCAGCCGTCCTTCCAGCTGCATGCCCAGCTTCTCCAGCACATGGGCCGAGCCAAGGTTATCTGCCACGCACCAGGCCCAGACCCGGTGCAGTCCCAGCCGGCTGAAGCCAAAGTCGACGATGGCATGTGCGGCTTCGGTGGCGTAGCCGCGGTCCCAGTACCTGGGATCCAGCTCGTAGCCGATATCCGCCTGCGAGGCATTTGGACTGTCCATGCGGATGCCGCAGTTGCCGACGAGCAGGTTATCCGATTTCAGAACGATGGCGAGCTGAAACTTGATACGCGGCTGCTGTTTTTGATGATCGAGGAACCAGCCGACGAATTCCTGCACGGCCTCCGGCGTTCGATCTGCGGCGGTCCACTCATAATACCGGAGATACAGCGGATCCGTCTGGTATTCGAGCACCCGCTGCCAGTCGTCGGCGACAAAATCGCGCAGGATCAGGCGTTCCGTCTCGAGCTTCATACTCTTCGTATATCCTGGCCGTAGCCGGGGTCGACCCTTATTTTTCCATCTTCAAAGGCTGTTCTGCCGCGCAGGACAACCTTTCTCACTCTGCCTTTGACCTTCCAGCCCTCGAAGGGAGTCCAGCCGCAGCGGGTGTACTGGTCTGCGGCATGGATTTCGTAGGTAGCATTTTCGTCCACTTCGACCCAGGTTTCGGACTGCTCAGGGAGGTGAAATATGTGCCGAGGGTTGATCACCGATTTTTGAAGGATATCGTCAATCGTCAATCGTCCATCGTCCACAGCCGTGAGCAATAATGGGAGCAGCGTCTCCAGCCCCGGGAAGCCTGGCGGGGGATCCTCGGAGTCTTTTTCCGCGACGGTATGCGGGGCATGGTCGGTGGCGAAGCAGTCGATGACGTCCATGTGCTGCCATAGTGCATCCACATCACCCTGGGTTGCCAGGCGCGGGCGGACTTCCTTGCGGCCGCCCTTCACCCCTGCATCCTCTTCTCCAGTAAGAAACAGATGGTGCGGACAAACTTCACATGTAATTTTGATCCCTTTTTCCTTTGCTGCTTTGATCAACAAAATCTCTTCTCCCAATGATATGTGCGCAATGTGAACCGGCCGGTCGTATATAGCAGCGAACAGGATTCCGGCTGCCATTGTCCTGGATTCGGAGTGAAGAACAATGGGGAAGTCCTTAGGGTACTTCTCGAAATGCGGCATCCAGAGGGCCATCTCGTCGAGGCGCAGCTCACCGAAGGTGGAGTCCAGGTACATTTTCAGTCCGGCGGCTTTGGGCGCCAGGGCCGGCAGGATGCTCGCATTGGCCGGGCCTGCGCCGACGAACTGGGCGTAGTCGCAGCGCGCTTTCCGGCGGGCAGCCTCCAGGGCAAGCTCGAGCGTCGAAGCGTCGAAGATCGGCGGCTTTGTATTCGGCATGGCCAGGATGGTTGTGACACCACCGGCGAGGGCGGCCTGTGTAGCGGAATCCCAGTCTTCCTTGTGGGTCTGTCCGGGTTCGCGGACGTGGACGTGGGGGTCGATCAGGCCGGGGAGTCGGATCATAATAGGGTTCCAGATATCATGTGCAGACGCAAAAAAAGAGAGCCGCTAAAAGCGACTCTCTAACTTCCAAAAGCAGAAACAAGTATTCCGAAGACAGTGGGATGGAACAATCGCTTGCGATGGCATTGCCGGTGCATTGGGCGGAATTTTACGCCGAATCGTGTGAGTGTCAAGAGGGGGATGAAAAACCTATTAAACGGCGAAAACGGCCGGTGTGGGCCGAAGCATGGACTACTTTCATGATATTCGTCACTAAAAGGAGCCAGTACCGGATGTTATAATCCCGCGCATATTCGTCGCAAGGAGATACATGATGGCATACACAAACGTCAAAGTGCCCGAAGGTGGGGCGAAGATCTCGATCCAGGATGGGAAACTCCAGGTCCCCGACAATCCGATCATTCCATTCGTCGAAGGCGACGGCACCGGTCGCGACATCTGGCGCGCCTCGGTGCGGGTGTTCGACGCGGCGGTGGAAAAGGCCTACGGAGGCCGGCGCAGGATCCACTGGATGGAGGTGTACGCGGGCGAAAAGTCGTTCAAGCAGTTCCAGAGCTGGCTGCCCGATGAGACGACCGAAGCCTTCAGAGAGTTCCTGGTGGGGATCAAGGGTCCACTTACGACCCCGATCGGGGGCGGCATCCGCTCCCTGAACGTGGCCCTGCGCAAGATCCTGGACCTGTACGTCTGTCAGCGCCCGGTGCGCTGGTATAACGGTGTGCCGTCCCCCGTAAAACATCCCGAATATGTGGATATGGTCATCTTCCGCGAGAACACGGAGGATATTTACACGGGGATCGAGTTCCAGTACGGAACGGAAGAAAATAAAACGTTTAAAGCGCTGTTCAACGAAGCGTTCCCGAAGGAATATGCCAAGATGCGGTTCCCCAATACGGCAGGCATTGGCATCAAGCCTGTTTCGGTGGAGGGCACAGAGCGGCTCGTGCGCGCGGCCATTCAATGGTCACTCGACAACCAGCGCAAGAGCGTGAACTTCGTCCACAAAGGCAACATCATGAAGTTCACCGAAGGCGCGTTTAAGGACTGGGGATATACGCTTGCCAAACGCGAGTTCCGGGACCAAATCGTCACCGAGCGAGAGACCTGGATCCTGGGCAACAGGGAATCCAGGCCCGATCTGAGCGTGGAAGACAACGCCAAGATGATCGACCCCGGCTTCGACATGATGTCCCCTGCCCAGCAGAACGATATCAAACAGGAAATCGAGGAAGCGTTGAAACTGTGGGATACCCATGGCGATGGCAAGTGGAAGAAAATGCTGTTGATCAAAGACTCCATTGCCGATGTCAGCCTGCAGTTCACCCTGATCCGGCCGCGTGACTACGATGTGATCGCCACCCTGAACCTGAACGGAGACTACCTCTCCGACGCGCTCGCCGCGCAGGTGGGCGGGATCGGCATCGCCCCGGGGGCCAACATCAACTATGAGACCGGCCACGCCATCTTCGAAGCGACCCACGGCACCGCACCGAAATACGCCGACCTGGACAAGGTCAATCCCGGTTCGGTCATTCTCTCCGGCGAGATGATGTTCCGCTACATGGGCTGGACCGAAGCCGCCGACCTGATCGTCAAAGGCATGGAAGGCGCGATCAATGCCAAGACCGTCACGTACGATTTCGCCCGGCTGATGGATAACCCCACTGAAGTAAAGTGCTCCGAGTTCGGGGATGCGATCATCAAGCATATGGATTAAGCAGCGTTCAGTTATCAGCAGTCAGCGGTCAGAAAGACCCTCCTTTAATTCCAAGGAGGGTCTTCTTTTTACAAAATACCTATTTCGACAGTTGCCTGGCCCGTAGGGTCAATATAATCCCCAAGAGCCCTGTGAGAAAGAAGACCATAACGAATGCCCATGTGCCGGGGGAATTGAAATCCACCTGCCGCTCCACAGGGACGTGCATATTCGTCCATAGCGTGCCGAGGATGGGCAAAAAGCCGCCGGCAGCCAGGTTCAATCCCATGCTCAGGTATTCCACGCCCGCTTGCTGTCTTTTGCTCAACAGCCAGGCGCCGGCGGCAGGCGTGACGAACGCAGCGGCGTAGATGCGGCCATGGAAGGCATCCACCGGCCAGGGCCAGAAGACGGTGAGTGCTAGGGGGGCGATGAGCAGGCCAAGGCCGTACACGGCTCCGAGTAGTGCGAAGATCTGTAAGACGATTCGCAGAGTCGCAGATCCGTTATAGCCATTCGCGACACCCGCTTCTTTGTATTTAAGTAGGAAGACTGCCGCATTGATCGGGAGAAAAATATACAACGGCCAGTAGACCAGGTACGTCGAAGGACGGTTCCATTCGAATACATCCCGGTGCAGAAGCATGACGAGCAGGATGGTTGCGGTAAAAGTCAGGATCAGCCAGAGGGTCAGCCGCCCTGGAATCCAGCGCGGCACGAACCAGAAGAGGATCAGCGGTATGTAGGCTGCAAAGTACACAGCACCCACAAAACGTGCGTTAAAAGGCGGGATGGTCCACGGCCACAGATCGGATGCCAGCCCGGGCAGGAAAAACAACAGGATGGCTGCCGCTATTACAACTGTACATTCGATAGCAATCACAAGCCGCAGGAAGGACGGGACCAGGGGATTCTCGAGCGAATGGTCAGCCATGTCAGGTGGCCTTTTCGACAGTAAGGGGTCTCTTTTGAACTGCAATAAATCCAAGGTAGATACCCATGGCCGACTCGATGCCATGCAGCCAGATATCGTGCCCGTACAATGGCATGATCCCGAATCCGGTACGGAGGGCCGGGATCATACCCATTACCGTCAAAGCGGCCAGGGTCACGCCCAGAAAGCGTGAGAATTGCAAAGAAGAAGGATAAGAACGGAATGCCACAATCCCTGCCACGCCCATACTGAAGTGGAAAAGATTATGGATGATATTGATGGGGAATAGACCAAGCAGCAGGCCATAACTGGTGCTCACCATGAGATGTGGGGCATCGGGTGGAGGATGTGGAGTGAAAAAGGGCAGAAAACCGGCGATACCTGCCATGATAAACGCGGCGCCAACCACGAGAACAAAGTAGCGTGTCAAACGGATAAGGGGACTGTTTTCGTGCATCATGTACCTGCCTGTATCAAGGAATCGTAAAAATATAGCGGAGCGCCGTGAACGCTCCGCTATTATAGTACTCTCAATCCTTCTTTATGTTTACGGTGTGGGTGTCGTGACAGGCTCAATGGTTATCGTACCAAACAGCGCCGCCGCTTGTTCCGCCGTTTCCGGCATGCCGGCCCAGATCCAGCGGACGAAGGCGTCGATCGCATCCGGTTTGAGATGTCCCTTGGGCGGCATGACGCCGACCAGCTCTTCATTGGGATTTTCGGGATCCATGATCGGCGTTCCCTGGATAACCTGGATCAGGTAGCCGTTCGGGTCACGGGCGATGACATTATGTTCCTTGTTCTCGCCGGTGGTGAGGATCTCCTCGTACGTGGTCATCAGATAATCGTTATTATCCTTGCCCGGGCGGTGACAGGAGATGCAGTAGCGCTTGACGATCGGGGCGATGTGCACGTCGTACGAAGGTACTTCACCATCGGCCAGCGGCGGGAACAGCGGCTGGAGTGCTTCGGCAGGGATCTCGAAACGGTCATCCCACATGTAACGCATGAAGGAAATGATGTGATCGATCTCGCTCTTCGAGAGCTCGCCGCCATACGCCTTACCCGAGGGAGGCATGCCTGCATTCGGACGACCATAGGCGATGACTTCGTACATCGCCGAATCGGTGATGGTGTACAGCACGTCGGTGCTGTTGATGGGCGTGATCTCCTCGCCTTCGAGCCCTTCCACGCCCTCGATGACCGCCACCGAGCCGTCGTCTCCGTGGCATTCCACGCAGTTGACGGAGTACAGGTCCTGACCGGCCAGGATCTGGTCCACGAGAGTAGTAGCCACTTCGGCTTCCTCCGCGACAGGGTAGGAAGCCGCACGGACGCTGACGACCGCGGTCATGGCGATCATGGCGACCGAACCGATCACCGTGATCCATATTGGCAGGCTGCGCCGTGTGGATACATGGTAGATTTCGCGTCTGAAAAGGTAGAAACCAACAAGAATTGTAAGGATGGCCGCGGGGATCCACAGTCCACCGATGGCCTGCAGAACCGTAGAGGCGGCCAGTTCATTCGCGTCCGGGGGAATGGGCAGGCTGGCCATGATGGTCAACAGCACAATGTCCAGGACGACTGTGCCCATGAAGGTCAGGGCAAATATGCGGCGGGAGTAATGGCGGTAGGGGGATTTATCCAGCAGGGGCAAAAGTGTCAACAGGCCCACACCCAGCCCCGGGACGAGGACCGTGGCCAGCCATTCGATCTTGCCAATGACGGGGATCTGTCCGTAGAGGGCGAGAAACTTGAATAGGAAGAGGAAATACCATTCGGGGCGCGGCAGGTAGGAGGTGTCGGCCGGGTCGGCTTTGGCCTCGGGGGCCACGCCGATGAAGGTGGCCAGCAGCAGCAGGATGACAAAAATGGCCAGCGATACAACCAGGTCTTTGAAGATGCTGTCCGGCCAGAAGCGCTCGCCGCGGTTGAGCTCTCGTTCGTACCGTTCGTTGATTTTCTGCTTTGTTTCGTTATCCATACTCTTTACCCTGTCATTGTGAGCGCAGCAGGCCACTCTGCCTGCGAAGCAATCTCATCGCACTGGCACTTGAGAGGCTAATCTTCTTTAGTCGGGAAATGCGATTCGCCGTGGCGCATGATCAGGTACAGGTGTACGCCGATCAGGCCGGCCAGCGCAGCGGGCAGCATCCAGATGTGGGCCGAGAAGAAGCGCTGGAGGGTGAGGGCGCTCAGGTCCGGGCCGCCGCGCAGGACCTTGAGGATGAATTCGCCGATGTATGGGACCGTCCCGGCGATCTGGGTGCCGACGGTCGTGGCCCAGAAAGCGCGCTGGTTCCAGGGGAGCAGGTAGCCGGTGAAGCCCATCCCGATAGTCGTAAGCAGCAGGCCAATACCGATCAGCCAGGTCAACTCACGCGGGTATTTGTAGGAGGCGGTGACGAAGACCCGCAGCATATGGATGAAGACGATCAGCACCATCAATGAAGCGCCCCAGTGATGGATGCCGCGGATCAGCCAGCCAAAGGCCACACCCTCCATAATGTACTGGACCGAGTCGTAGGCATGGTCGGGGGAGGGCGTGTAGTACACGGTCAGGAAGATGCCGGTGGCACCCTGTAAAACAAAAAGGAACAGACTCGCCGAGCCGAGAGTATTCCACCAGTTGCCCTTCGGTTCAGGACGGTCGAGCAGGTTTGTATACATCTCGTTCAGCCCGAGTCGCTCATCCAGCCAGTTAAAGACATTTGTCCACATGGGTCAGGCTTCCTTGTAAAAGATCTCAAGCACGCCGTCGTCGCTGACCCGGAATTCTTCGAAGCGGTCGAGCGCACGCGGAGGAGGTCCGCCCAGCACCTCACCCTGCTGCCCGAACTTGGCGTCGTGGCAGGGGCACAGGTAGACCTTGTCGGCCTCGGACCAGTTCACGGTGCAGGCAAGATGCGTACATATGCTGTTGAGAATGAGCAGATCGTTCGGATCTTCCGACTTGCGAATCACGTAGCCCCCGTGGCTGGTGGAAGTCCGCTCCCAGCCGTTAACCTGGACTCGGGTAAAGGAGAAAGGGGTAGGCTTACCGACGGGCATATCCGCAAGCTTGCCAACGGGGATCCAGGCCTCTTTGGCACTTTCCCGCAAGGCGGGATCGATCAGATAGGCAATCGTGGGAAGACCGATCACCGCAGTGATCAACCCGCCGACGACGGCTGCGGCTCCCTTGATGAACTCCCGCCTGTTGATTTCAGACATAGACACCTCCGGAATGATGGGCTGTCAGTGCGTCCTTTGGTCGTTCCTTGCAACCCCGGCGACACTTGCACCTGGCGCAAGTGCAGGTGAAGCCGCCCGGGCAATGAACATGGAGTTTCGATTCCACGGTACTGCATTACTCAGTAAACTTTATTATTAAAACTTAACATTCAAAGTTGTCTAATAAGTTTACTTTTTTATGAGACAAGCGGTAGAATAAGACCGCTCTCCAGGTACTATAATTCTGGATTATAAAGGTCAACGCCCTCTTTATTAGAGGAAGTCTGAAACGAATCAAGCGTGAGTATTGTCACTTTTAATAAAATTTGCGGTAGTGAGATAATGCGTAAAAAGACCCAAATCACTGTCAAGGAGGCTTTCGATGAGCCTGAATAGGAATGTACCGCTGGGGACAGGCCTGCGGTACCGGGGACGGGGCGGGCAGCTGGCGTTTGTCCTGCATCGTATCGGCGGACTGGGCATGGCGGTTTTTGTCACCATGCACATCATAGCATCCTTTTTTGAGG
>DATAKV010000461.1:0-5315 GCA_036261375.1 Anaerolineales bacterium | reverse complement strand
CGTGCCTCAGCCATTGTAGTGGCGCGGGCAAAGGAGATCGGCGCGGAGGTGGTTGTAACCGCCTCCACGGGCAATGCAGGTGCAGCCCTGGCGGGGATGGCAGCAGCGGTGGGGCAGAAGGCGATCATCTTCGCGCCGAAGTCCGCTCCGCAGGCCAAAGTGGCGCAATTACTGGTGTTCGGGGCCAAAGTCATCCTGGTGGACGGGACCTATGATGATGCCTTCGACCTGACGATCAAGGCCTCCAATGAGTTCGGCTGGTACTGCCGCAATACGGGCTACAATCCCTTTACCGTGGAGGGGAAAAAGACGGCTGCGTTCGAGATCTGGGAGTGGTGGCAGACGGCGCACCAGAAATGGCACGATGAGTTTGGCCAGGATCTCGATCACCCGCCGCTCACGGTTTTTGTTTCGGTGGGGGATGGGAATATCATTTCGGGTATTCATAAGGGGTTTAAGGATGTTTATCAACTGGGCTGGATGCCGCGTATGCCGCGCATCATCGGTGTCCAGGCCGAGGGCTCGGCGGCCATTTCGAACGCTTTCCACGGGAACACAGAGACCATCACACCCGTCTCTGCCAAAACGATCGCCGACTCGATCTCTGTAGATCTGCCGAGGGATGGGGTCCGGGCTGTCCGCGCCGCGAAGGAAACGGGTGGGACATACGTTAATGTATCAGATGACGAGATCCTGCGCTCCATCGCCGAGCTGGGGAAGCTTGGCATATTTGCCGAACCGGCCGGGGCGGCTGCCCATGCCGGGTTGGTCAAGGCGGCCGGCTTGGGTCTGGTAGGAACCGAAGACCCGGTCCTGGTGTTAAACACAGGCAGCGGCCTTAAAGACGTCCGTGCTGCGATGCAGGCTGTACCTTCTGCTCCGATCATAGAACCCACCCTGGAGGCTGTAAAACGCTTGTTATGAACGATGAATCCAAGTGGAGCTTGACGTTTCGATATGTTGCCGGAACAGTGTTTTTTGGCGCGATCATCGCCTTTCTGTTCTACGCACATGATGCGGTGCGAAATCTTGCCATTGCCGCGTTTGTTGCCTATCTGATCAACCCGGCGGTGATGTACCTGTCGACGCGCACGAAGATGTCACGGACGGCCGCGGTCAACTTTGTCTATTTCTCCGCCCTGGTCCTGCTGGTCGGCGTGCCTGCAACTCTGGCACCGATCTTCTACGATGAAGTGCGGATCATCATCGATGACCTGCTCGGCCTGTCCAGTCAGGTGCGCCAGATGCTGTCGAACCCGGTACGGATTGGCGGGCTGGCTTTTCATCTGGAGGACTGGGGGGAAAGTATTTTCCGGGTACAGAATGCCTTCCTGACTCCCCTGCCCGAAGAGGCCCTGGAGCTGCTGGAAACGACCTCCGTGGGTGTGCTGTGGTTCCTGGTGATCCTGGTGAGCGTTCATTTCTTCCTTTCTCAGTGGCCAACGATGCGCGATACGATGATCTCCTTCGCGCCGCTGCCCTACCGCCCCGAGTTGCGTGAGCTGTATAGCCGCATCCGCCGGGTGTGGATGGCCTATCTGCGCGGTCAGATCGTGCTGATGATCATCGTCGGTGTGGTGTTCACGGTCGCCTGGACGTTCATGGGTATCCCCGGCGCACTCGTGCTGGGTGTGATCGCCGGGTTGTTCACTCTCATCCCGGATGTGGGTCCGTTCCTGGCGGTTGTCATTGCGGCCGGCGTGGCACTGCTTGAAGGGTCGACCTGGATTCCACTGTCCAATTTTTGGGTGGCGGGAATTCTGGTTGCTGTCTACCTTGTTCTCATTAACTTGAAAAATTTCTTCCTGCGGCCTTATATCATGGGTCGCAGTCTGCACATGAATGAGGCGCTGGTTTTTATTATCATTATCATTGCCACCATACTCGAAGGGATCCTGGGCGCGCTGCTGGTCGTGCCGCTCTTTGCTACGGCAGTTGTTGTGACAGGGTACATCCAACGCAAAATCCTGGGATTGCCTCCTTTTGAGGATGACGGCAGCCAGCAGTTTGTCATGCCGGAAGAAAAGATTCCGCCTCGGAAATGGGGACGCCGGGCAACCGACCGTCTCGAGAATGAACCGGGTGCATCCCCGCCCGGTTCGTTGCCGCTGGGGGAACCGGCTCCCGTTCTAGAGACCGGGTCTGCTCCCGATCGGGTTTCCCCGTCAGCCGACCGCGTGGAGGATGTGACTGTCCTGACCACTCCGCCATCCGCACCAGCTGTGGACCCTGGCTCCGCCTATGAAAACGAAGTTCCTGCACGAAAGAAAACGCAGAAATGACCATCACGTATTCAATTATTGCCCCCATCTACAATGAAAAGGAAAACCTGCCGGAGCTTCACCGCCGCGTCTGTGAGGTGATGGATTCCACCGGTGAGCCGTGGGAGCTGATCCTCGTGGATGATGGCTCGAGCGATGGGTCTACCGATATCATCCGCGCCTTTGCCAGGGAAGACGAGCGTGTCCGCCCGGTGATCTTTGCCCGCAATTTCGGGCACCAGATCGCCATCACCGCGGGCTGGGACTATGCCCGGGGCGATGCAGTGGTCATTATCGACGCAGATCTTCAGGATCCGCCTGAGCTCATCCTGGAGATGGCGAAAAAGTGGAAGGAAGGCTATGAGGTGGTCTACGCCGTGCGCGCCGAACGGGAGGGCGAATCCTGGTTCAAGCTGTGGACCGCCTCGCTGTTCTACCGCATCATCTCGCGCATTACGGATGTGAAGATCCCTCTCGACACCGGCGACTTCCGCCTGATGGACCGCCAGGTGGTGGATGTGCTCCGAAAAATGCGCGAGCGTCATCGCTTTCCGCGCGGCATGTCGGCCTGGGTGGGATTCAAGCAGGTGGGCGTGGAATACAAACGGGCCGCCCGTACCGCCGGCGAGACGAAGTATCCCTTCCGCAAAATGTTCCGCCTGGCGATCAACGCCATCACGGGTTTTTCCTACTTCCCCCTGCAGGTCGCGACCTTCTTTGGTTTTGTCTCTGCCGGGATTGCCATCATCGCTATCCCCATTGTTGTGTACATGCGCGCCAGCGGATCACAGGCTTTCTTCGGACAGGCCACCACGCTTATCGCGGTGTTGTTCCTGGGCGGCGTGCAACTGATCTCACTTGGCATTCTCGGCGAGTATATCGGCCGCCTGTACGATGAGGCCAAGGGCAGGCCGCTGTATATCGTACGCGAAGCGCCCGAAGAACATGAACAGGTCACAGGCAAGCAATATTCCGAGAACAGAACGAAGTAATCCCGTTTCTATTAGCGGTACATCTCCCGTGGGTTTCCAGAATTTGTTTTGAAGACCCACGGATTTTTTAAAACCGTCTCCCCCATCATGACATGATGAATCTTTCCTTTTTGCGCGACCGCGAATTTTTCCGTGCCATGTTGTCGCTGGCCATTCCAGTTGCCTTCCAGCAGCTGATCACCGCCAGCCTGAACATGATCGACGTGCTGATGGTGGGCCAGTTGGGGGAGACCTCCGTCGCCGCGCTGGGCCTGGCGAACCAGATCTTCTTCCTGCTGATCCTGTTCCTGTTCGGGGTGACGAGCGGTATGGCGATCTTCACCGCTCAATACTGGGGCAAGGGCGATGTGGAAAGTATACGGCGGGTGCTGGGGCTTTGTCTTGCCATCGCCATAGCGGTCTCTGCCGTGTTCACGCTGTTAGCGACCCTGCTGCCGGAGGCGCTGATGAGTATCTATACTGAGGATACGGAGGTCATCCGGATCGGGAGTGATTACCTGCGCATCGTCGGTTTGAGCTACGTCATGATGGCCATCTCCGTCTCTTATATTTCGGTGCTGCGCAGCATCCGGATGGTGAAGATCACGGTCCTTGTAGCGGTGCTGGCGCTCGGGCTGAAAACCGTTCTTGCCTATCTTTTGATCTTTGGGATCGGTCCATTCCCCGAGCTGGGCGTGCGCGGCGCAGCGATCGGGACCGCGATCGGCTGGACGTTCGAATGTATCCTGCTGGTGATTCTGGTGTACGCATTAAAAACACCGCTAGCTGCGAACCCGCTGTCCTATTTCCGCTTCAACCGTCCCTTTGCTTTGAATGTGCTCAGAACCTCCCTGCCGGCCGCGATCAATGAGGTACTCTGGTCGGTAGGGTTCAGCTCCTATAACGCGGTCTATGCCCGCATCGGTACGGATGCGATCGCGGCGGTCAATATCAACGCGACAATCGAAGAACTGGTGTTCGTGTTGTTTATTGGTCTGGGAAATGCCTGCGCGGTCATGATCGGAAATAAGATCGGCGAAGGTGATAGTGAAACTGCCTTTGAGTATGGACAGCGTTTTATGATCATCGGTGTCACGGCCGCACGGATCGGCGGGGTGGTGGTCTTTTCGCAGCGCGAGACCGTCATCGGTCTGTATGAGCTTTCCTCATCGGCTGCAAACAATCTGCGCGGGTTGATGCTCGTCTTTGCACTCTCAGCATGGCTCAAGATGCTCAACTTCATTCTCTTTATCGGAGCGATGCGGGCCGGCGGAGATACGCGCTATGCCATGTTCACCGAGCTCTTTTCGGTCTGGTGCATCGGAGTACCGGCGGCGCTGATCGGAGGATTTGTCCTGGATCTGCCTGTCTATGGAGTCTATGCGCTGGTCCTGCTGGAGGAGGCTGTCAAAGCAGTCATTGTCTTCCGGCGCTTCCAATCGCGGCGATGGATCCACGACCTGGTCAACGCGCCTGCGGGTTGACGGTGCGCCGGTCTCTCCAGGCCTGGACGAAGTTTTTGATCCCCGCAAGCCGCTCCTGGCTGACGTTTGCGAGCAGGAGCGTCATACCGAAGACGATCAGCACATTCGTAATGAAAAAGAAGACGACCTCTTCGAGAGGCAGGATCCCGATGAACAGTATCCCTGTTGTTTGAGTAGGTGAGATCGACCACGTAGTATCCGTCAGGGCGACAATGTCCATCAGCGACAGATAGGCACCTGGCACGAAAATCCCCCAGAACACCAGTTTTCGATAGTGCCAGAGGATATCTGCGCCGAACAGCGTTTGCAGGATGATCGGCGGCAGCGCCCAGAAGAGGATGATCGAGAGATAGGTCCAGCTTGCGTCGCCAAAGAAGAACAGGTAGGTAAAAACAAGCCATAACGTAGCAAGGACAGCGCTGGACAGATAGATCAGCTTCCTGTTTGGGATAAATGATTCAGTAGTGGAGGAAAGGCGGCGGGCTAAAAACCACCACCACAGCCCGGCCAGGATGGTCTCCAGGACAAAGAACGTGTACTCTTCGATGGGTACGTAGCCTAGAACAATGCCGGTCACCAGTTCCGGGTTGTAGTACCAG
>DATAKV010000453.1:0-10445 GCA_036261375.1 Anaerolineales bacterium | reverse complement strand
CGGGTAATGGGCGCCGCTTCCTCCACACACAGGCTGTCGGCCACGGTCTTCTCCGCCTGCAATTGCTCGACATGCAGGTCGCTGACAGAGATCTCCAGGTTCATGCGCCGTGCCATGGTTTCGAGGCTTTCGAGCACTTCGAGGCCAGCATCGATTACTTCAAACTTGCCGACCACGTACGTGCCGGAACCCTGGCGGCGCCGGATCAATCCCTGAGTTTCGAACGTGCGCATGGCTTCACGCAAGGTGGCCCGCGACACGCCCATCTGCTTGGCAAGATCGGGTTCCGACATCAGCCGGGCACCCGCGGGCGTCTCGGCGATCAATTTCGCCAGGTCGGCCTGCAATCGTTGAAACGGAAAATTAGCCATCATCCCTCCACTAGTGGAACAACATTGAATTTTGTAACATCAACCAGACCTTTGTCTGATATTCGCAATTCTGGAATTACAACAAGAGCCAGCAGGGAAAGCTGCATGTTCGGGTTGTTCAGCGTGCAACCGCAGGACTGAAAGCCCTTGAGAACCGTCTCTGCCTTTTTGGCCACTACATCTGCTTTTTCAATGGACATCAAACCGGCAATCTTCAGATCGACCTGGCCGATCACCTTTCCTTTCTTGACCACCACCTGGCCTCCGCCGACTTCTGCCAGACGATTGGCCGCCACCGCCATGGATTCATCGTCAGTGCCGACGACGATCATGTGATGGCTGTCGTGCGCCACCGTCGAGGCGACCGCGCACCTCTCGCTAAAGCCAAACCCGCTGACCAGACCACGCATGATCCGGCCGGTCCCTTTATGGCGCTCGACCAGGGCGAGCTTGGCAATATCGCCAGAGAGGTCCGCCTGAATCTCTCCCTTATCGACGGGAACATCCAGCGTCAGGTGACGAGTCGGCGCCTGGTTCTCGATCACGCCAATCACGTTCGCCCTGACCTTTGAGCTTTGGCCCTTGACCATGATCTTGAAATCGTCTGGCCGCAGGACTTTTTTCAGCCTGACCGATTTCGTCACCCAGGAGGGATAACTGAACCTGGGTAACTTCACTTTCCATTCACCGTTCTCGGCAATGACCTGGCCCCTGGCGATCACCAGCTCGGCCCTGAAATCGTTCAAGTCCTTGACCAGCACTACATCCGCCCAGCGGCCGGGGGCGATCATGCCCATTTCCTTCGAAAGGCCGAAATGCTCGGCGGTATTGATCGTCATCATCTGGATGGCGGTGACGGGATTGAGTCCCTGCTCGATGGCATGGCGCAGGACCCGGTCCATGTGGCCGTCCTGTGAGATGGTCTGGGCGTGCGAGTCGTCGGTCACCAGGATGAAGCGCCTCGGGTCCAGGCCGAGATGCGTGACCGCCCCAACCTGCGAAGCGACGTCCAGCCAGGAGGAGCCAAAGCGCAGCATCGCCTTCATCCCCTGCCGGACGCGCTCGACTGCGTCCTCCAGGACAGTTCCTTCATGATCGTCCTCTGCCCCACCCGCCACATAGCCGTGAAAAGGGATTCCAAGGTCGGGCGAGGCGTAGTGCCCGCCAACGGTCTTGTTATGGGCATGGGTCACCGACATTTCTTCGAGCATCTTTTTATCGCCCGAAAAAACACCTGGATAATTCATCATCTCGCCGAGGCCAATGATGCCCTTCCACTTCATTGCCTGAGCTACTTCCTTCGGGCCGATATGCGCACCGGGAGTCTCGAGTCCGGGCGCAGAGGGCACACACGAAGGCATCTGCACCCAGACGTGGATGGGCTGCTTCTGTGCTTCGTCCACCATCAGCCTGACACCCTTCAAGCCAAAGATATTGGCGATCTCGTGCGGGTCGATGAACATACCGGTCGTACCGCGCACCGCCACCGCCCGGACGAATTCTGTAACCGTGACCATGCCGGATTCGACGTGCATATGTCCATCCAGCAGGCCCGGGACGAGGTAGCGCTCCCTGGCATCGATGACTTTCGTTTTCTTGCCGATCGTGTGGCTGGCATCCTCGCCCACATAGGCAATATGGCCATCCTTGATGGCAATGTCCGTCCCGGCGATGATCTCACCCGATTGGACCGAGACCCACCTGCCATTCCGGATGACCAGGTCCGCCGGAAGGCGGCCCATGGCGACATCGACGAGTGCGTGGGTGAGTTTGAGCGATGAAGGCATTCTATCTCCAGTGAGAATTTGAAGGTTTTAGCTTTATCAAAATTGATAATACAATGCGGCACCCAGGACCCAGAAGCCTGCCAAAAATGCAGGTACCAGCAGGATCCATGCCCATACTTTACTCTTTTCGCGTACGGCCGCGGCAGAGACCATCTGAAAGAGCGGCAGGAGGATGGCAAAGCCGCGCAGTCCCGGTGAGCCGTTCAGGTAATAGGCAAACGGGATGATCAGCACGGCACCCAGGACGACCAGCCAGAACTTATCCTTCCATACACCGATCACAGACAGCACCAGCGATAGCAGGACTGCCGGCAGACCAAAGACCATCACAACCAATAGATCAATCATACGCTCAGGATCCACCTGCGAACAGGGCAAACAGGAACAGGATGATCACCATAAAAAAAGTGATGCCCAGGATCCAGGCCATCATTTCTCTTCCCCGCTGCATTGCCCAGGCGGAGCCAAAGACCAGCACGGGTGTAAGAAAGACCGGCGAGCGGACCAGCGGAAAGCCGCTCAGATACCAGGAGAACGGAACAGCGATGATCGCCGCGGCAACGAGGAACCGGTAATTATTTCTGACCAATCCCATGATAGCCAGGGCAACCGAGGTGATGATTGCCGGCCAGCCGACGAGGAGGGAGAGGAGAAATTCGAGCATATCTTCGTTTGAAATTTGTAACGTTCGAGCGTTTAAACTCTCAACCGGCTACCAGGCGCCTGGCGGCTTTATTATGGCTCTCGATCAATTTCCGCTCATCCACTGTGCACAGTTGTCCATCCTTAACAACGAACTTTCCGCCGACCACAGTGTAATCCACGTTGACGGGCTGGCCAAAGACCACCGCGGCAACGGGATCGTGCATGCCGCTGAACCCGATGCGGTTCAGATCGATCGCGAAGAAATCGGCGCATTTACCGGGTTCAAGGCTGCCGATATCCGTTCTCCCAATGACCGCCGCCCCACCCCGGGTTCCAAGGTAGAGCGCTTCCCTGGCTGTCATCAGTGTACGATTTGGATCGTTCGAAAGAGAATAGCCAGTTAGTCCCTCTTTGACGCGCGAGACCAGCATCGCATTGCGGACCTCGGCCAGCAGATGCGACCCGTCGTTGGAAGCAGAGCCGTCCACGCCCAGACCGACGTTCACGCCCGCGCGGCGATATTCCTTGACCGGCGCGATCCCCGACGCCAGCCGCATATTCGACGTGGGACAGTGCGCCACGCCGCAGTTGTGCTTTGCAAAGACCCCGATCTCCTCATCGTTGACCCAGACCGCGTGGGCGAACCAGACGTCGTTTCCCACCCAGTCCACTTCCTGCATGTACCCCACAGGACGGTACCCGAAGCGCTGCAGGCAGAACTGCTCTTCATCTTCTGTTTCTGCCAGATGCGTGTGAAGATGGACACCATATTCTCTTGCCAGTCTGGCGGACTGCTTCATCAGGTCGCTGGTCACGCTGAAAGGTGAACACGGCGCCAGGACGATCTGCACGAACGCGCCGGGTTGTGGGTCATGATACTGCTCGATCAGCCGCTGTGAATCCTTAAGAATGGACTCTTCGCTGTCTACGACGGAGTCGGGGGGCAGGCCACCCTGGGACTGGCCGAGCGACATCGAGCCGCGCGAGGCCTGGATGCGCAGTCCGATCTCCCGGGCGGCGGCGATCTCATCGTCTAACTTGGAGCCATTGGGGAAAAGATACAGGTGATCGGAGGCGGTGGTGCATCCCGAGAGAGCCAGCTCGGCAAGGGCCGTTTGGGCGGAGGTGAAGATATCCTCCGGCTGCAGGCGGGCCCAGATGGGATAGAGCGTGGTCAGCCAGTTGAACAGGTTGGCGTCCTGCGCGGCCGGGACAGCACGGGTCAGGGTCTGGTAGAAGTGATGGTGCGTATTGACCAGACCCGGCAGGACGATGTGGTCCGCCAGATCGAGCACTTCGTCGGCGGCCTGGGGCAGCTCGCTTGTCAACCCCACCTGCTCGATAAAGCCGTCCCGAATAAAAAGACCACCGTCGGGAAGCTCCCGCTGGTGGTCGTCCATGGTAATGATATAGGCGTGTTTGATGAGAAGTGTTGTCATGAATGTTGAGGTTCAACAGTCGAATGGTGATCTGGACCGGATACGACTAGACTATATTTGTCTGACAATTCTAGTGTAGCACAAATGGAGTGAGGATGTCAACGATGATTATCACGAAGAATATCACAAACAAAGTGCACCAATTATTACTACATCTTCCCTCAATCGAGCCTGCACCAATTCCACCTGGGATACGAAGATTGGCATAACCCTCGCTCGAAATTCTTTTTGTAATAGATCCCAGAAGACCGGTCCCATCAGGGACACGCCCCCACCAAGAATAATGCGTCCCGGGTGTAAAAGAGCCACAACATTGGCTACCGCCGCGCCCAGTGTCACGCAAGTTTCCTGAAGAATGCACAGGGCAATTTCATCGCCCTGCTCGGCAGCGGAATAAACAATCTTTGCATCGATCTTTTCCGACGAGCCAGCTAATTCCCCCATAAGAGAACCCGAGATTGCCGCAGCCTGCCGCGCCCTTTCGCCGATTGCCCAGCCGGAGCAGATCTGTTCCAGCTCGGTGAGCTGCCCCGTACGGGGGTCGGGGACCCACATGTGACCGATCTCGGCCGCGCCCAGGCCCTGTCCGTTATCGATCCTGCCGTCCACGATCCAGCCGCCGCCTACGCCGCTCCCGGCGGTGATGTAGAACAGGCGCGAGCAGCCGCGCCCGCTGCCATGGACGTATTCTGCCAGTCCGGCCGTGCTGGCATCATTCTCGACGATGACCGGTTTGCCCCAGTGATCTTCCGCCCAATCCTTAAGAGGGAAATCGGTCCAGCCGTCGATCTGAAAGGATTTCAGGGTCACGCCTCTGGCTCTGTCGACAGGACCGCCGTAGCCGATACCGATCCGCTCGATATCCGAGAGCGTGAGATTCTGGAAAGATAGAGCTTCATCCACCATGGATAACAGATCACGGCAGATGCCGTCGGCACCGCGGCCCGGATTCACCGTCCGACGGAGGATGCCGCCCGCGAGCAGTCCATCCTCCCGTGTGCCGATGCCTACCTGAGTCTTGGTCCCGCCGATCTCGATGCCAAGGCACAGTTTGTTCGTAAGGTTCATTTCATCACGAATATTGATCTATGTTAGAGCGCCCTCAGAGCCTGCCCATTCCTGGACAGGCCGCCTCATTTCAGCCGATCCCCTTGAATGCTCTCCAGCGGAACGATCTGGGCTTCATGCCCGTTATCATCGAAACAACTGCATGTTCGCATGCCGGAGTCCTGCGGGGGAACGCCGCTGCCTGAATAGCCATGCTGGACACAAAACTCACTGCATAGGACCGAATCCGACTGAGGCCCGAGGTTCCCTGCGCCAAACTGCTGAAAGACGATCATCAGCAGGAACATCACGGTCAACCCGGCTGAGATCAGCACGTGGCTCCGGGCTACCACGGGATCCTCCTCGAGCCGTCTGCCGATGGTATAGCCAAGGGCGATGAACGCGATCCAGATCGCGGAAACAGACAGGATAAAGAAGGCGGACGTCAGCGGTTCGATATAGGCTGGCCAGGGATTGTCTCCAAAGACATACAGCCACAGGATTCCCGCCAGCCCGCCAAAGGCAAGGATGGACAGGATTCCAGCAATGAACAGTCCCGGTATGCCGAACAGCAGGGAATATAAATATCTCTTTTTCATGGCTGCTCCTCAGATATTATCTGATTGTAGGTCTTTATCGCAAAATTGGTTATCCCCCTCTGGCTCCATGGGGAGAATAACACGGCTCGTTTCTCATGATATTGTTATATTTATAACCGAGTGCAGGAATATTCCCCATTACAATAAAGTCAGGTCTACATCAAAGAGGAGCGAGCGATGGAACGAAAAGCACAGACAGGCTATCTGATCCTGGCCGATATTTCCGGCTATACCTCCTTCGTCGCCCAGACGGAGATCGAGCACGCCGGCCTGGCTCTCTCCTATCTTCTTGAAACCCTCGTGGAGGAAATGAGCAGTTTGCTGACGATCTCCAAGCTGGAAGGAGACGCGGTCTTCGCCTACATCGAAGAGAGCCAGCTGCAGGACTGCAAGCTCCTGATGGAGCTGATCGACCGGACCTACCTGGCTTTCCGCGACAAGGCAATTGCGCTGTACAACCAGGCAACCTGTCCCTGCCGGGCGTGCCGGGCGCTTCCCACCCTTGACTTGAAAATCGTTTTACACCATGGCGATTTCGTCATCCAGCATGTGGCAGGAACTCGCGACCTGCTCGGGACGGATGTCAACCTCATCCACCGCCTGTTGAAGAACGGCGTCTCCGAATCGACGGGCTGGAAGGGATACGCACTTTTCACCGACCAGGCCCTGGACCGAATGCAGTGCAGCAAGACGCCCTATTTCAGGCGCTGTGAGACGTATGAACACCTGGGGGAAGTGAGCATCTACTGCATGGATATGCACACCCGTTATGAGAAATGGAAGGCCATCTAAACCAGGAAGGAACCCCGCTGTGATGCGGGTTTCTTTTCGATTACATGACAAACGATCGCTTTTTACCCGCTGCTTGAGAACCGGTTAAGGAGTTTAATCACTTCTTTGATTCCGGAGTTACACATATACTGGTATTAAAACCCTGCAAAAGGAAACAGCGATGTTCAACGTAAAAGAAGCCCCGTGGAAAATCATTCTCGTCTATCTGCTGGTCAGCATCGGCCTGGTCATGCTGATCAATCTGGTCCTGTTCCCAAGCACGTTCTTTTTCCCAATTGCAAAAGCTACCTCCGGGCTGATCGATTCCACCCTGCAGGCGAACCTGATAAGCATCCTGGTCTTCAGCCTCATTATTTTCGGCTGGGCAAAACTCCGCCCCTCGGATGTGGGCCTGGACTGGCGCAAGCTGGGACAGGGCATCATGCTCACTGCACTGCTCTGGCTGGGGACCCAGGCGATCGTTCTGCTGATCAACGCAATCAACGGCGATATCCATCTCGATCCACTGTGGAGCGAACGCGGCGTAACCATCGTCATTGGCGGCCTGATCGGCCAGCTGCTGGGAAATGCCTTTTACGAAGAAATGCTCTACCGCGGATTCTATTTGAGCCAGTTCTATCTCAAGCTCCGGGAGTCGAACGAGCGCTGGAGGCTGGCCTGGGCGATCCTGTCGATGCTGGGTCTCTTCATCCTCTCCCACATCCCCAACCGCATCTTTTCCGGCTACACCCTGGCCGACCTGCCCCTGGACTTTGCTCTGCTCTTTGCCTGGGGGCTGTTCTTCACGGCGATCTACCTGCTCTCGGGAAACCTGTTCCTGGCCATTGGCGTGCACGCCCTGGTCAACCGCCCGACAATGATTACCGAGGCGACCTTCCCGGTGCAGGCACTTCTCTTCATCCTGACCTGCATCCTGCTGGCTGTGCTGCGCCGCCAAAAGCGAAAAGCGGTTCAGAGTCTTTCTACTGTATAACCGACTGCAGCCATTGCAGGATGGCATTTATATCCGGCGGAGTGCCCTTAAAAATTCCATTCCCCACGTCAGCTCCTTTTCCCGGAAAAGGTGGAGGATTGCCTCCTTCAAACACCTTTGTTGCCAGTTCCTCACCGGTATCGCTCTCCCGAACGGTTATCGTCCAGATTGTCTTGATTCGGTACCTGCGATCGATCGGGATGACCAGATATCCATCGGGGAGTCTATACAGAGCATTTTCGACGTCGACATCGACCGTCTGCTCCTTTTCCTGAACACAGGCCAGATAATGCGCCTCGCCCGGCGTCTTCGCCGCGACCTTTTCGAACAAACCTGGCTCGACTCCATAGATCCCGATCCGGACCGAATCCAAATTCAAGCCAAGAATTGGCAGTTCCGGTTCCGTATGTTGTTCACAGACCGTCCTGAATGAGTCCTGCATGGCTCTCATTGCCTGTGACCCGCTTGAAGTCGAGAAGGCCAGGTATGTCTCTTCGAAGGCAGCCTTCACCGATTCGTTCATGCTGTCTGTAACAGCCTTTCCCTGAGCGGTCTCAAGCTGAGCCAATGCCCCGCGAAAATCCGCCTCCGCTCTCAAATCGGACGCCCAGTGCAGATAGCCGTTTGCCAGTGCATCCCTTGCGCCACTGTCCTCTTCGCCATCTGCCAGGGAAACGGCATTCCCAAATTTCTCCAGCGCCTCAGGAACCTGGTCCTGCTCCAGAAGCTCATTTCCCCATTCCACATACACCATTCTCTTTCCCGCTTTAGCCTGTCCCGTAGATGCAAATTCGGACTGTGGGTCGGCAGACAGCGCCTGATCGAATTTTGCCAGGGCGTTTTCGTATTGTTTTTGGGACTGGATGCTCAGGCCCCAGGCAATGTACAACTGCGCCAGCTCGCGCTGGGCATCCGTTTCAAGATCCGGTGTTTGATTGTTCTGGCTCCAGATCTTAAACCGGTAGAACGCCTGCTCGGCCTGCTCAAATTGTTCCTCATCCCGCAGACCCGATCCCCAGGAAATATAGGTTGAAGGGATCATCGTCCAGGCTTCGGCGGACAGGTCTGTATCTGCAAAATCGGAGACGATCCGCTCCAGCCCGGCCAGTGCTTCCTTGTACTCTTCCCCTTGGATCTGTTCCCTGGCGAGGTTCATCAGGGCCAGGGCGCCGTGCTCATGAGCCTGCGTGGCAAACATACCGTCTGGATATGTGCTGGAGTATGCCTGGTAAGCGTCGCAGGCCGCCCGCCAGTCCTCTGCTTCCTCATATGAGGAGGCGGTCACATAGGACTGACACTCGTTGACAGAAATCGGAAGAGTTCTATCTTCCATAAAACCGGGATACAAACCTGTGTACGCTTTATAAAGTGAAAGAACGGTATCGCAATTCCGGCCCTGAAAACTGGACATGATCGTAACCGGCAGGACGATGAATCCGGCCCCATAGATCAGCATGAGGATCAGGACGGAGAGGACAGCAACGATGAGTTTGGTCCGCGATTTACGTACGGGGACGGGAGCAGCAGTGTTGTCAGACATCGTTTCCACCTGGGCAATCCCTATATGCATTTACGAAATTTCTTCTCATTATAGGGTTAATGCTGAAATTCAAGCCAGTGAGAGAGTCACTGAATTTGATGACAAAGATAATATCGGACTGGACATCTGGAGAGGAACCAACCCGTCCGGTTGTCCTTGACATCCCATGGCCTCGTTGGTAAACTACCAGCCAGTACTACACTCTACGAAAGGAGACGCGCATTTTTATGTTCAAATCAGCATCGGTCGTTGTTTGCGATATCCCTGTGGGCGCGTCTCTGCATCAGCAGTAAGCCGGATCGTTTGATTTAATTTCACGACTGCCGCGGACGTTCCCACGTCCGTGGCTTTTTGTTTAACTCATAACAGCCGCGTCTCTTCGCTTGCACCCGCACCGCAAAGACGATCGCTTGTTTGAAGTTACCACCAGCCACGGAATGATCCGTGGCTGGTTTTTTTTAATTCTTCCATCCTGAGCTTCGCTCAGCGAGGATACAAAAGAAAGGAATGAGTTTTATGTCGGCACAAGTTGCTCAAGCCCTGCACAACAGTGGAACTTTTTCGGCCCGCAGCATGTTTAACGGGCGTTTATCGACAAGCCTTATCGAACCAAACTGTGCCAAGAGCACAACTACAGGAAACCCTGACAATGTTTACAGAACCACCCGACGACACAGGTGTCGTCTTTCGAAAACACCTTGGACATTACACGGTCCGCACCCATGGACGTGAGCTGGACTGCACGCTCTCGTCCATGGTCCACAAACAACTGATCTACTCCACGGCCGACCCCACCTCCATGCGGACGCGGGTCCAGGCAGTGCGCGAGATCGAGCATACCGACCCGGTCGCCATCGGAGACCACGTCCGTTTTACGGATGCAGGTCCGGGCCGCGGCATGATCGTCGAAGTGCTGCCGCGCCGCTCCAGGTTCTCGCGTCCCGCGCCTGTCCCGGGCCGGCGCGTCTTCGAGCAGGTCATCGTATCGAACCCGGACCAGATCGTCCCGATCTTTGCGGTCGCCAACCCCACGCCCCACTGGGGCCTGCTGGACCGCTACCTGGTTGCTGCGGAGGCGGCCGGCCTGCCGTCCCTGATCGTTATCACCAAGCTGGACCTGGCCTGGAAAAACCGCGAGCTCGAGCAGGATCTCGAAACATACCGCAGGATCGGCTACCCTGTTCTGCAGGTCTGCTCAGCAACCGGCGAAGGCATCGAAGAGCTCACATCCGCCCTACGGGGAAAAACCTCT
>DATAKV010000449.1:0-2908 GCA_036261375.1 Anaerolineales bacterium | reverse complement strand
GATCGCCGAACGGACGATGCGCAGGGATCCGACGCCCGGGTTGCCCATGTACGAACAGATCACTTTACGCGCACAGCCGGCCGCCACCATCTGGTCATAGATCAGGTCCGGTGTGGCCCGGGCCAGGGTCAGATCCTTCCTGCCCTGGCGGATGATCTCATGCCCCGCCGCAAAGGGGATCAGGTGGGTGAACCCCGCCGCGTACACAGTATCGCCATCGTGCACATACATGCCGATGGCCTCGGATAACGAGAGTAACTTGCTCATTCCTATTTCTTTCCCTTGTCTTCTTTGGATTTTGGCCTAAATATCTTGAGGATTCGAAAGCGCCCGCTGGGTTGGATGGACCTCTTGTACTGCGCCCGGAACATAAAACCGACCACCAGGAAGACGGTTGCCGTGCAGAAATATTCGAAGGAGGCCTGCCCGGCGGTCTCTGAGAGTAGGAAGAGCACGACCAGGCCGATCCCAATCAACAGAAAGAATGTCCCTACCCGGTAGATGAGGTCCCGGTAATCGAAGTTTTGTGGCTGGCCCATTTGAATTGCCGATCGATGTAATTTACACGAGTTTCCGGGCGGAGAAAAGCGTCCGGCGGAATGGATAAAAAACGGGGGAATGAGACAGCTCACGGCGCATCTTGTCGCGGATCACGCTGATGAAGTCCTCTTTATGCTCACCCAGTCGCTCAAAGTAAGGCACACAGGCTGTGCCGGAAATCCATTCTACCACCGCGTCTGAGTCCTCCAGAATATGGGGATACACCTTCTCGAAGACGACGATATCGTCCGCGCCGCAGTCGAACAGGAGCCGGGCATACTGGTCGATCGACAGCACCGGCGCATAACGCTGGAAACCGTTCAGGATGGTCTGGAACGGCTCCTCGCCTGCGGTCTCACGGATGATCCGGTGAGAAATATGGTTGTGATTGGACGGTACCTGCACGGCGATCTGCCCGCCCGGCCTGAGCTTGAGATAAAGACTCGAAATGAGTCCTGAATGGTTCTCCGTCCAGTGCAGGGCCGCATTGCTGAAGATCAGGTCCCATTCGCCGCTCAGCTCGGCCTGGTCACCCTGCACGAATCGCAGGTTCGGACCCGCGTAAGCGGCGGCCTTCTCCAGCATTTGCGGGGAGGAATCGAGCCCGCTCACATCGCTGTCCGGAAGCGCATCGGCGAGCTGGCGCGTCAATTCCCCGGTCCCACATCCCAGGTCTACGACGTTTAGATGGGGACGGATATCCACGAGCGCCAGCAGATCGTAAAAAGGCGCCGAGCGCTGTGCTTGAAACTTGTGATATTGGTTTGGATCCCAGGGCATGATGTTAACGATAAAGAACCCTTCCCCTCATCGGGGAAGGGTCGCTGTGGGTTATTTGCGGACGTTCCGGGTGACCTTCTTGACAGCTTTCCTGACGGCTTTCTTCACCTTGCCGTTTGCCTTGGCCGGTTTGACCCTCGTGCGGATCTGCTCGTGCATATAGAGCTGGACGTAGTAGTACCCGCCGCCATTCTTACCGGTAGCGCCGGAGCCTTTCCACCCGCCGAACGGCTGGAATCCGGGCCAGGCGCCGGTGGTCGCACCCTGCGGACGGTTGGCGTAGGTCACGCCGGCTTCGATGTTGTCGAAGAACCACTCGGTTTCCCTGGCCGAGCCGTAGAAACCGGCGGTCAGGCCGTAGTTCACATCGTTGGCGATCTTCATCGCTTCGTCGAGGCTGCTGACCTTGCCGATGGTCGTGATCGGCAGGAACATCTCATACTGCCACAGGCGGTGATCGTACGGCAGGTCGGTGACAAACGTTGGCTCACAGAAATAGCCCTTGTCGAAGATGCCGCCGGTCTTCACGTGGCCGCCGGTCAGGAACTTTCCGCCGGCGCCATTGATCTCCTCGGTGAAGTTCTTGAAATCGTTGTAGGAGCTCTGGTTGATGACCGGTCCCCAGTAGGTGTTGCGCTCGGTCGGGTCGCCGATGACCAGCGCTTCGGTCTTGGCTTTGAGCTTCGAGAGCAGCTCATCGTACACCGGCTCCTCCACCAGCACCCGGGAGGCCGCCGAGCACTTCTGTCCCTGCAGGCCGAACGCCGAGCGGACGATCCCGGTCGCGGCGTCTTCGAGATTGGCATGCCGCGAGACGATTGCCGGGTTCTTGCCACCCAGCTCGAGGATGATCGGGCGGACGTAGTTGCGGTTGGCAAAGTCGCGGTACATGCGCATGCCCACGTCGAACGAGCCGGTGAAGGTCACACCGTCCACTTCCTTGTTGTCGACCAGCGCCTGGCCGAGCGTGGAGCCGGGTCCCGTCACGAAGTTGACCACACCGGGCGGGAAGCCTGCATCGCGCAGGCATTCGGCATACAGGCGGACGATCCAGGCGGTGTCCGTCGCCGGCTTGATGACGATCGTATTGCCCGCCACGAGCGCAGCGCCCGCCGGTCCGCCGGTCAGGGCGAAGGGGAAGTTGAACGGGCTGACGACCAGCCACACCCCGTACGGCCGCAGCACAGACACGTTGGTGGAGTCGAACCCGACCAGTGGATCCGTGCCCATCGGCTTGATGAAGCCGTCGTTCTCCTCCACCATCTGGGCGGACCAGTACATCAGGTCGGCGGTTTCCTGCACATCGCCCAGTGACTCCATACGGTTCTTGCCGACCTCAAGCGCCATCGCCGCCCCAAGCTCGAAGATGCGCTTCTCGATCAGTGAGGCCGCCTTGCGCACGAGCTGGACGCGCTTCTGCCACGGGGTCCGGCTCCAGGCGGGAAATGCCTTGCGGGCGGCCTCGATCGCCATGTTGGCGTGGGAGGCGTCGCCCTTTTGCAGGACGGCCAATACCCAGTCGGTGTTTACAGGCGAGCGGTCTTCGTACTTGTTCTCGGCAAAGACATCCTGGCCATCGATGATCATC
>DATAKV010000440.1:0-2081 GCA_036261375.1 Anaerolineales bacterium | reverse complement strand
TGAGGTCCACGGTGAAAGTCCAGGGCCCTTTATAGAGGTTGCCATGTTCTTCCAGGTAGGTGTGATAGGCTTCCTTCGGGCTCAATCCGGGGTAGTCTCGCAGGAGCTGATCCGAGAGTAGTACCCCGGGTGCCTGGTTTTCCAACTCGGGAACGGTCAGAGTCAGCGAGACAGGATCGTTGCTGCCGATCGGAAAGCCGATTCTTTCGCAGCGTCCATTCTTGACCGGTGGGGACCAGTACGGCTCACTGCCGGCCCTCCTGTCACCTCCCAGGTCGGACCCGAACAGGAGTTTCTCATGATGGAGAGTCGTTTGCCGGTCATCGATCTCCATTACGGACTGGCTGCCGATCATCCAGGGAGCAAAGCTGGGCGGTGTATAGCACAGATAAAGCAGTGTGAAATTCGGAGTGACCGCCACCTGGTCCAGGAGGAGTTCCAATCCGTTGGCATTGACAACCTGTTTTGGGTGGTAGATCCTTGGAGTAAAGATCGGCAGGTCGATATCGAAGCGGAATTGGGCCAGGGTCTCATTCAGGGGAGGCTCACTTTCCAGTTCGAAGCCGATCTGTCCGCGGAAGCGGTCCCCCACTAGATGCGCCTGTGGTCTGAATTCCAGCTGGATCAGCTCGGGGTCTGCGGCAGTGGGACCGGAGCCTGCGCTGGTATTGAGCATGTACCCGTTCTCATCATAGAGATCTCCCACATGGAGGCGGCTGTAGAAGTTCTCAGCGCCAAAAGCAATATCACCTCCCGTCAGGCGCACATGGAAGATCAGATTTGCCGTATCAATGTAGAAGGACTCGATCGTAGCTATATATCCATTGACCGTATGGGGGGCAAAGTGGATCTCCTCGAGCGAAGGGACAGGTGCCGCAGGGGTGGGCGTTGTGGCAGTGGGCAGAATCGCTGGAATCGTAGGTACCTGACCGGACGTCGGGTTTACGCTGGCAGCCTCTGGCTGATTGTCAATCACAATCGCAGCAAGCAGCAGAGCGCCCACTAGGATTGCAATGGCAGGGATGTATTTTTTCATCGTGATTCTCCGAAAAATGGATTGGATGCCATTTTCGATCGAATCAGATGCAGCATCAACTGTGGGTTCCACCAGGAGTTCCTTTGCTCCCTCTCCCGGTGTTTTCCACAGGTCCCTTTCCTTGAGCTTTATGACCGCTTCGGTACGGGATGCGACGCCCAGCTTGGCATAGATATTCCGTAGATGGAATTCCACCGTTCGGTTTGATATGCCCAGCTCAAGAGCAATCTGTTTGTTGCTTTTCCCCCGCAAAAGAATCCGGGCGACATCACGTTCGCGCTCGCTCAGCCGGTAGTCCACTGACAATGCTGCAACCCGCCAATCCTTACTTCTTCGAGCCGGTTAATGCGGTTGTAATGCCCAGGCCGATGTAAACCAGGCCGGCAAAATACCGTCCCCCTTTTTGGAAGCGCCGGTTTCCTTTTAACTGTCCTGCCAGGGAGCTGGCCAGCAGGGCATACAGGCTGTCGGTGACGATCGCCAGGAGGACAAAAACAGCACCCAGGAGAAACGACTGCCCGGTGACATTGCCTCGCTCGGGGCTGACGAACTGGGGCAGGAAGGCAAAAAAGAATAATGCGGTCTTCGGGTTGAGCAGGTTGATCACAAATCCCTGCCAGTAAATACGCCAGAGGCTCTCGGGCTTGATGGCCTCGTCTGACTCTTGGTTCCTGGAAAAGAACAGCTTGCCGATCCCGAGGTAGATCAGATACGCCGCGCCCAGATATTTGACCACATCGAACGCCAGCGCAGACGAATACACAATGGCAGCAAGTCCCATGGCCGCGGCAGCCGCCTGTAGGAAGTTGGCGGTCTCGATGGCCAGCACGGAAACCAGACCGGCCATCCGTCCCTGGCTGGCACTGCGGGCCGTGATATACAGCACGGCCGGACCCGGCACCAGCAGCAGAGCAAGCGCCGCACCGATGAACAGATAAAGCCGGGATGCCTCGATCATATTTACTCCTTTTTACCAGTAATGATGAACCTGCGGACGTACCCGCCGCTCGTAGATCGAATGGATTTTCTCCATTGCTTCTTCGGA
>DATAKV010000438.1:0-8243 GCA_036261375.1 Anaerolineales bacterium | reverse complement strand
TCCCCTGTGGCTTCAGCAGCGATTGGGACGTATCATCCGGCCGCTGTTCCAGGTCTTTTCAGCCGCCGTGATCTTCGACAAACACAATCGTATCTTTCTGGTCAAGCTGACCTACCAGCGCTTCCATCCCTGGGGCCTGCCCGGGGGTGGGCTGGAATATGGAGAAACGGCCGAGGATGCCGCCATCCGCGAAGTGTGGGAAGAGACGGGGCTGACGGTGGAGATCGAAAAGCTTTTGCTCAATAAAACATTCGCGCCCGACAAGTTCGCTATGTACTATCTCTGCCGGATCGTTGACGGCATCTTTGAACCCAGCGATGAAGTCTCGGAGTACGGCTATTTTGCCCTGAATAACCTGCCTGACGTGCGGCCCAGGGATTATGAATTGATCAACGAACTCTATGAAAAGATGGGATTCCTGGAACATGAACTGGCTTGAAGTATCTCTGGTCGTGAACGGCGAGCTTGCCGAGGCGGTAGCCGACGTGCTGGCTCGTTTTGCCTACAGCGGCGTCATGATGGAACAGGGTGTGAAATACAATGACGAAGAGGACGCCGGCACGCCCACCGGACCGATCACGGTCCGCGCCTACCTTGAGATGGACGATAGCATCGAGCAGAAACGCCAGAAGCTGGAGGAGTCGCTCTACTACCTGGGCCGGATCCAGCCGCTGCCCGAACCCACCTATAAACAGGTAGCCGACCAGAACTGGATGGAAGCCTGGAAGCAGCACTACAAGCCGATCCTCATCGGCGAGCGCCTGGTCATCGTTCCGGCCTGGATGGAGTCACCCGACCCAAGCCGCATCCCGATCAAGATCGATCCCGGCATGGCCTTCGGTACCGGCACCCACCCCACCACCCAACTCTGCCTTGAATTGATGGAACTCATCTTCAACGATCGAACATCGTCCACCGTCCAACGTCCATTGTCCGTCATCGATGTCGGCTGCGGCTCCGGAATTTTATCGATCGCGGCGCTCAAGCTGGGTGCGAAAATCTCCCTCGGCGTGGATATCGACGCCGGTTCGGTTAAGAATGCACGCGAGAACGCAGACGCGAACGGGGTGGGGGAGGAGTTCATCCTGGGTGTGGGATCGGTAGCTGAAATTAAGAATGGACAGTTTGCCTTTGACAGGGCCCCCCTCGTCGTAGCCAATATTCTGGCTCCCGTGATCGTGCGTCTCTTCGAGGCTGGCCTCGCCAGCCTGATTGAGGAGCAGGGCGCAATCATTCTGAGCGGGATCCTCCAGGACCAGGAGGAACGGGTCTTGGACGCCGCGCAGGCGAAAGGCCTGGCGTTGGCCGAAAGGAGACAGATGGGCGATTGGGTCGCGCTTACAATGAGTTATCAAAGACCAAATTCATCATGATTTTATTATCTAATTTCGCAGGCAAAATGCTAAAATTGCGCCTACATTTCACCAAAGGAGAATGACATGAGAAGCACTCGTAAGGTATTTTTAGCAATTGCCTGTCTCGCTGTGGCCGTTCTTTCCTGCCAGGCCGCCTCGAACCTGACAGGCGGGGGAGACACCCCCACCGAAGCAGTAGACCCGGTCAATACCACCAGCCCGGATCTCCCCGACCTCGATCCAACCGAAGTACCCGCCACAGACGAGCCGATCATCGACCTGCCATCCTTTGGCAGCGACACCTTATTGGAGGATGATTTCTCGTCCAGCCGTTGGGGCACCGGCACGGATGCAGACAGCGCAGTTGAATATGTCGACGAAGCTCTGCAGATGATTGTCTACAAGCAGAACTGGTTTGTCTGGAGCACGCCCGATGACCAGGATTACGAGAATATCCACATGGAAGTGACCGTGATCAATAACGACACCGATCCGACTACCGCCTTCGGGATCATGTGCCACCAGCAGGTGATCGAAGACTCGTTCTACTACTTTGCAGTCACGCCCGCCGGGCAGTACGCGATCGCCGAAGCATCCCTGGCAGCGAACGATGTATTCCTGACCAACGATGACCAGTGGGAATATTCCGATGCCATCACAGCGAATGCCGACTCCTATCGCATCGGCGTGGACTGTGGAAATGGAACCCTGGCCCTGTATGTCGACGGCCAGCTCGTGGATTCGGTCAACGATGACACCTATACCAGCGGCGGTGTGGCCCTGTTCGCCTGGAGCGGTGAGGAAGTCTCGTCGGCAAATGTCAGCTTCGATGACTTTGTGATGACCGAGCTGCCGTAACATTTTTATCCTGCATTTTGATCCTGCGTCCTCGTTGGACGCAGGATTCTTTTAATTGAAGGATCGAAATTTTGTGCTATTATTCGAGGGACATGGGTCGCCGCAACCTCTTCCTCTACCTGCTCCTGAATGTGTTCATCTCTGCCTGTGTAGCAGGAGCGATCCTGTTCTGGTACGACCGGAATTACCGGTCGGCGGCCTTCTCTCCACTCCAGCAGGCTGCCCAGCTCGGCGAAAGCAATGAGACAGTTTCACAGCCCACGACGGCCCTGGCTGACGATGTCTCCGTGAAAATTGTCAGCGTGGTCGCTGCCGGCATCCTGGATGCGGAATCGGTCACCATCCGGAATGAAGGCGAGGACTCTCTGAATCTCTCGGGCTGGCAGTTGAAGGATTCGGATAAGAATATCTTTACCTTCCCCAACCTGACCCTCAATCCGGGGGGCGCTGTACGCATCCATACCGGTCCGGGGACGGCGAATGTGATCGATCTCTACTGGAACGCCGCCGCCTCCGTCTGGGAGTCAGGCGATGAAGCGCAATTATTCGACCCCAATGGGAACCAACAGGCAGTCTATGCGATTCCGTGACCCGTGTCTGTTGACCGTTGAAAGCTGACAGCCAAACCCTATCATGTCACAAGCACTCTACCGAAAATACCGGCCAAAGGAATGGGACGAAGTCATGGGGCAGGATCACGTCGTCACCACGCTTCGCAACGCGATCAGCGCGGACCGCGTGGCCCACGCCTATCTGTTCGCCGGCTCGCGTGGAACGGGCAAGACCACCCTGGCGCGGCTTCTGGCGAAAGCGGTCAACTGCCTGCACCCGGAACCATCCAAGCGCCCCGATAATGAGTGCGAGAACTGCCGGGCCGTCAACGAGAACCGCTTCCTCGACCTGATGGAGATCGACGCGGCCTCGAATAACGGCGTCGACGATGTACGCGATCTGCGCGATAAGATCAACTTTTCCCCATCACAGGGCAAATTCAAGATCTACATCATCGACGAAGTCCACATGCTCTCGACCCCGGCCTTCAATGCACTGCTCAAGACTCTCGAGGAGCCACCGCCTCACGCCATCTTTGTCCTTGCTACAACCGAAATTCACAAGATCCCTGCGACGGTTCTCTCCCGCTGCCAGCGTCACGAGTTCCGCCGCGTTCCGGTCGATGAGATTGTCGCCAACCTCAAGATGATCATCAAGGCCGAGAACATCCAGGCCGACGACGACGCGCTGGTCCAGATCGCCCGCCAATCCGCAGGGGGGATGCGGGATGCCATCTCCCTGCTCGACCAGCTGTCCTCCACTGCCGATCGGATTACGCTTGCCCTCGCCCAGACGGTCCTGGGCACCGCGACCAGCCAGACCGTGCTGGAGGTTCTCTCGTCCATCAAGGAGCACGACCCGGCTCATGGGCTGGAGACCATTCACAAGGCACTGGACGCTGGGGCCGATCCGCGCTCGCTTGCCCGCCAGATCGTCGAGTATTTGCGCGGGCTGATGCTCATCCAGATGGG
Source organism: Anaerolineales bacterium (assembly GCA_036261375.1). Lineage (GTDB taxonomy): Bacteria > Chloroflexota > Anaerolineae > Anaerolineales > Villigracilaceae > Defluviilinea. The sequence goes on along the minus strand of DATAKV010000438.1, from coordinate 4,507 downwards.
CAACGCCCGCCAGGTCGAAGCCACGGCCGATGTCAAAAAGCAGATGCAGGCCCATGCAAAATCGTTCACGACCAGCGATGTCCTGCGAATGACAAAAGCCTTCAACAATGCTGCCACAGACCAGCGCGGCGGCTGGCAGCCTTCCCTGAGTCTTGAGCTGGCTTTTGCAGAAACCCTTGACGCGCCGAATGAGGCGGCTCCACAGCCCGTGACCCCGCGTCAAACGAAGCCTCAGCCGGCTCCCGTTTCAACAACGGAATCCAGGCCTGCTGCCCCTGCGCAGAGCAGCGAGACGGCGGAAGCCCAAGCTGCCGAACCATCCCACATCGAAGCAGGTGATATCATCAAGGCCTGGAAACAGCTCTCTGCGACACTTCCCAAATCCCAGGCCAACCTCTCGGCACTGATGAATTCCGTGAGGATGATTGATGTCCAGGACAAAACCCTGATCCTTGGCCTGGCAAGCGACGTGCTGGTATCGAAGATCGACAAGCCCGACCAGATCGAAGCCATCCAGAAGCTGATTCGCGAACAGTTCGGCGTGGAGATGTCCATCCGCTGTATGGTGACCAATGTCAAGGGCAGAATTCCCCCCAACGTCCCGCAGGACGGCATGGTAGCTACCGCCATCCAGCACGGCGGTGAAATTGTCGATATGTGATTTCAGCGATGTTCGAACATTGAATATCGATTTACAGATAACGAGGTGTTTTATGGCAAAAGGTTTTAATAAAGGTCCGCAGATGGGAGGCGGGGGGATGATGCAGCAGCTGCAAAAGCTGCAAAAGCAGATGGAAGAAGCCCAGGCTCAGCTCGCCCTGGAAACGGTCACCGCAACGGCCGGCGGAGGCGCGATCAAAGTCACAATGACCGGTGACCAGAAATGCCAGTCGGTGGAGATCTCCCCTGAGCTGTTGCAGGATGCCGATGCCGAGATGCTCCAGGACCTGGTCCTCTCGGCGGTGAACATGGCGCTTGACCAGTCGCGGGAGCTCCAGCAAAAGCGGATGGGCCCGCTGGCCGGTGGAATGCCATTCTAACCAGTATGGCGTTGCGAGGGCTGGCCCTCGTAACTTCCAGTATCGGCAATCTTCTGTTGGTTTCCGCTACCTTGCATTGACAGGAACTATATATGTTATTACCCGAATCAATCCAATCCCTGATCAATTCCCTTGAGCGCCTGCCCGGTATTGGCCCGAAATCCGCCTCCCGGCTGGCCTTTTATCTCCTGCGTGCCCCAGACGATGTATCGCAGAACTTGTCCACGGCCCTGGCTGACCTGAAGGAAAAAACCGCTTTTTGTCAGGAATGTTTCAACATCACAGAAGCAGGACGCGAGCGCTGTGAAGTATGTGAATCCACCCGGCGGGATGCCAGCCTGATCTGTGTGGTCGAGGAAGCGCTGGATGTTCTGGCTCTCGAGCGCACCGGCGGCTTCCAGGGCAAATATCACGTCCTGCAGGGCGTTCTGTCCCCGATCGAAGGCATCGGCCCTGACGATTTGAAGATCAATCAGCTGGTCGCTCGTATCTCAAATGGCGGCGTCAAGGAAGTGATCCTTGCCACGAATCCCAGCATGGAAGGCGATGCAACCGCACTCTATCTCCGCCAGCAGCTGGAGCCGATGGGTGTCAAAGTCACCCGCCTTGCCCGCGGCTTGCCCGTCGGCGGCGACCTGGAATATGCCGATCAAAATACGCTGCTCAGAGCCCTCTCCGGACGACAGGAAATGAATTGAACAAAACGCCCCGCAGGGGGTGTTTCTTTTTACTCGTTCAAAAGAGATCGGATAATGTCATCGAGCGGGGGAGTCCTTGCAGCCTCTTTAAACTCGGACATACGATGATAGATTTCCGCTGCCGCATTATGGAATCCATCCGGTATGCCTGCCCCCTGAAGAGTTAAAGCGATCTCCCTCATTTCACCTTCGAACCGCCAGGCCTTCGCTGTGACGCGCGATACCCTTTGATTGACCTGCCCTGAAAAGCCTTTGCTGTCCCGGTCCCAGTGGGTGTAAAGCTCCTGGCGCACGTCGAGCGACTCGGCCGCGGCAACGATGGCCGCCAGCAGCGCGGTAGTCCCTTTGGAATAAGCGGCATAACACATTTTCAATGCAGATGCCTTGCCTATTCCGCTCCCGATGATTTTTGTTTCCAGGGGGCCGTTTGAAAAACAGGCTGCAATTTCATGGGCATGTTCTCCGGATAAATAAAGCCAGGTCTCGTTTGGCTCCCATGCCGGTCCACCGATAATCCCCCCATCTACAAATCGGACACCCGCCTCATCCATTCGCTCTCCAAGTTCGGTCGCTCGTTGCGGAGCTATGGCATTTGCATCCAGATACAATCCCTTGAACCCTGCTTCAAGAACAGAAGACGCAACCTCTTCGGCCGCGTGAGGCGGGCATACACTCAGGATGATTTCACAGGCTTGACAAAGCTGCTCGATCGAGGGCAATTCGATCAGACGGTGTTGCTCCGCACGAAGGCGGGTCTTTTCACTGCGGCCCTGCGAAATCCAATACACTTCATGTCCGCTCTTGATTGCAGAGGCTGCAATGGAGACACCCATCTCTCCGGGATGCAGTATTCCAATTTTGGTCATGGCTTCTCCTTATCCACGGGCAGTATAGCATGGCCAGCGGGTAAAATATTTGCATGAAGATTACCATCCTTACCTACGGCTCGCGCGGCGATGTCCAGCCGTTCCTTCCATTATCCATTGGACTGATGGCAAAGGGACATCATGTAACACTGGCAGCCCCATCTCGATTCAGGGATCTCGTTGAAAGCCATGGCATTCGATTCGTCGCCCTGGCCGGTGAACCTGAAGATCTGAGCCGGCGGCTGAACGATGCGGGGAACAACTTCGTCAGGATGGTGGCGGAGATGATGGACCACGCCCTGGAGATTGCAGTAGACGTCTTGCGTCAAACCGAGGAAGCGTGCACGGGTGCCGATTTGATAATCCACACGTTTGCACACGCCGTAGGCGCCCATACACTTGCCCGCGAAAAAAATGTCCCCGACATTCACGTTCAAACCTTTCCCATGTTCACACCGACGGGCGATTATCCCAATGTCACCCTGCCTGACTTTAAGCTCTCTGCGTTGAATCGCCTGACACATGTCCTTTCACAGAAGATCACCTGGTGGGGATCGAAGCTCGGTTATGAGCGTGTCCGCCGCCGTGCAGGACTTCCCAGGCGAAACCTCTATTCTCCCTTCGACAAGGATCCGGCTCGCCTGAGGACGCCGATCCTGTGCGCCTGGAGCCCGAGCCTGATACCACCCTCAATCGACTGGCCGCCTCATGTCTGTGTTACTGGCTGGTACTTTTTTGAAACACCACCGGACTATCTACCTCCTCCTGACCTCCAGGCATTTCTTGAATCGGGCCAACCTCCTGTCTGTGTTTCGTTCGGCAGTATGGTACACCGCGATGTTGAAAGGATCGATCGCATTGTCCGCGAATCGCTGATGCAAACAAATCATCGTGCGATTATCCTATCCGGCTGGAGTCAGGTCAGGGGTCAAACCACCGATAAGATTCTGTACCTGGCCTCAGCTCCGCATGACTGGCTGTTGCCGCGCTGCAGGATGGTCATCCATCATGGAGGAGCAGGGACAACCTCGGCCGGTTTGCGGGCGGGTATTCCGAATATCGTTGTCCCCTTCACAGCAGACCAGCCATTCTGGGGCAGGAGAGTGCATGCGATCGGCGGGGGTCCACGGCCAATCCCTGTGAGAAAACTGTCTGTGGAGACGTTAACGCAGGCCATTCTTGAAGCAGAGTTAATTGCTTCTCGTGAGCGCGCCCGTCTCATCGGTCAGCAGATCCGAAGCGAGGATGGCGTCGGCCAGGCGGTCCGAATTATCGAAGACTTTTCTAATGAATTTCATACGCTGGGATTATGATACGTTAATGATCCCATTGTATGATTGCACTTGTCTGAAAATGGTGAACAAAGAATGTGCCGTACAAAAACCTGCGGGGCACAATAAAAAAGATCACATTCTTTAAGGTTAATTGTCTGATAACCTCTTGACAAATTCTGGCAAATACATATAATCACCATTCGCCAGTACATTTTAGCAGATCTCGTCCCCCTGACAGATCATTGAAAACTGAGTAAAAGTCTCTTGTCAGAGACACAAGCCTGTGGGTTTTGCAGTCTGACGAGCCGATGTCGAAAGACAAAGACATCGGTGTTTTTGTCTGTCTGACCCCTTGACAGGCCAAAGTGGTACGAGTACAATCCGTCCGCTTTGTTACCCGAACTTTAACAACTGAACAGTGATAGGAAGCAACAACTCTGTCGATCCAGTAAATATTCCGTATAAACAACACTCGCAAGAGTGAAAATTTTTTTGCGGAGAGTTTGATCCTGGCTCAGGATGAACGCTGGCGGCGTGCCTAATACATGCAAGTCGAACGAGGTGCTTTTGTAGCAATACGAGAGTATCCTAGTGGCGAACGGGTGAGTAACGCGTTGGTGACCTACCCC
>DATAKV010000426.1:0-11976 GCA_036261375.1 Anaerolineales bacterium | reverse complement strand
TGGGTCAACATTCCTGGCTTCGGGTATAGCCGCATCAATACTGCCTACTCCTCCGGTGAAGGCAACAGACTACCCGGTGGAGGACCTGAGCTGGCGCGAACGACGGTCGAGCAGTTCATAGGCGTACCCATTCATTACTATGCCCAGATCGACTTCAATACCTTTGTCGAGTTTATCGATTTGATCGGTGGGATCACCATCCATAACGACGAAGATCTGCGCATCGATCCGCTTGGTGCAGGCAAGGATAAGATCCGCATCACCTGCTGCGGCCTGCGCGAGTTAAACGGCGAGCGTGCGCTTGCCTATGCCCGCTACCGTAAGGGCGATGAAGGCGATGTCGGCCGTGCACGGCGCCAGCAAAAAGTGATCCTGGGAATCCGCAACCAGGTGCTCGACCCGGCCAACTTCCCGGTGCTGTTGGGCAAGGCCCAGCAGTTCTATGAGGAGTTTTCGGCAGGCATCAAGACCAACATGCCCTTCGATACCGCCGTCCAGCTTGGTGTGCTTGCAAGGGATATTCCCATCGAAAGCATCAAGATGGGCGTTATCGACTACACTATGGTCTCCCTGGACAACACCACCCTGGGTGGGGAAGCTGCCAGTGTCATGAAGCCGCTGCCGGATAAGATCCGCGTCCTGCGCGATGAGGTATTCACGTCCGGCGGCGCGATCAGCCCGCTGGCCGCTCCACAGGGACAACTGACCGTCGAGCAGCTGACCCCCCTGGCCCAGGCAGATGCCGCCCGCGTCCGCATTCTGAACGGTTCCTTCTCACCAGGTCTGGACGTCAGCACCGGTAACTTCCTGCTGACCCAGGGTATCCAGGTCACCGAAGCCGGCTCCGCCAGCCAGGCCTTCGATCGGACCGTCATTGTTCTGTACGGACCAAAACTTTACACGCTGAAATACTTCCAGGCGCTGTTCGGGCTGAGCTCGAATACCCAGATCGTTATCCGTCCGGACCCCACATCGACTGTCGATATCGAAGTTAACCTTGGGAACGATTGGGCGAATAACAATCCAATGCCCTAATTAAAAAGTCCGATTGAAAACCCCTCGCCAAACTGGCGAGGGGTTTTTCGTTCGCTTCCGTCTAGTGATGATGGATATGCTTCTCAGCTATGGCTGCTGGAATGTTAACTTGAACCCGCCGAAGTACGGTTCGCCGTTCTCCGCCTGGCAGGTAGGAGCGACCAGGCCGGAGGCGATCTCGGAGCCTGCCGCGAGCTGGACGGTATAGGAAATATTCGGCGCCATCAGGAAGTCGGCGTAGCCATTGCCAAGCTCCGGTTTGAGGCCGGTGAAAAATGGCTCCTCGCCGCCCTCCCAGGTGACGTTGATCTCCATGCCGGGTATCTGTCGGCGGTTTGAATTCAGCACGATGATTTGCAGAAGGCCATCAGGAAGATTGGCATCGCACACCTCATCCTGTGCAACCAGGGTGAAGGGAGCACCACGGGTGGGAGCCAGGGTTTGGGTGAGGCGTAGAGTAGGCGATGCCGCGGGCGCCTGTGTTTCTCCGAGAAACGGAGTCAGTGGAGCGACAGCGGTTTCTGTCAGATCAAATCCACCATCAGATGGAGGTTGGGGGAAGGTGGCTGTGCTGACAACCACAATACTGTCAGCCGGTTCGGTGACAGGCAGGGATGTAGCCGCGGTTTCACCTTCAAGGGCCCGGGCCAGCGCGGCAACCTGGTCGATCTGCTGAGGCATTTCGCCGTTGGCCAGCATGCGCTGTGCCTGTGCGTTCAACGCCGCAAGTGGATCAGGATCGCCAAGCAGCGCGATGCGGACCCGGGCGCGCGGCAGGTTACCCGTGGCGGCATAGGCCGCAGCGATGGCCGACCGGTACTGGTCTTTGAAATCGGCGCGCAGGCGGGAAGGGTCCGTGTTGGAATTGCCCAGGGGGGCGATCATCCAGGCATAGACGAGACCCACCCCGATTCCGGCGAAGAGCGCAAGCACGATAACCCAGGGCAGGCGTCTCATGGCAGGATGCCGCTCCAGGCTTGCATGGCCGTGACCAGCTCCTGGATCAGGGCGATGTCGGAGTCGGCGTATTCATTGGCCCGTGCATATTCCAGCCCGTTGGCGGCGATGGAAGAAGGGGACCGGGAGCCAAAGACGGCCAGTCGCCGTGCAGCCAGCCCCGGATCCTGCTCGAGGCGGTAAGCTTCGGCGGTCATCAATACGTAATCGGCTTTATAGTCGGCCCTCAGGGAGTCGGGTGGCAGGTCGAAGAAATCCACCGGGTCGACATACCAGCCATAGGCAAGGCCAAGTCCGGTGCCTGCCAGCAGTGCGAGGAGGATGAAGACCCAGCGGTACGATTTCATAAGAAAATATCCGGGCAGGTGACCGGCGGCACCCAGAGACACTTCCGTACCGTTGCTGTCTCTCGACCCTGGCGGGGTTTGAAAGGCTCTGCCGCGCCGGGCCTGCCCGGACGGATGCAAGCATACCCGAACCGGGAAGCGATGTCAAATGATTTACCTTAGCTGACCAAGTTTTGCTCCGGCCTGCCACTTCGTATACCCACTCAGGGCCGATTGAGGGCTGCAAAGGTGAATTTCACTGCCTCTATTACGTCCGAAGATACTCCACCTGGCGGATAACCTGGCAGATGCGCTCTGTGATTTCCACCATCTGCGGGCCGCCTATCGAATGGCGTGATCGTGCAATGGCCATATGTTTATTAACCTGCCCGGTGGCTGGTGTTCCAACCCAGCCAATAGAACCCGAGATCGTCCATAAGCTGCCTGAATTCCTCGAACCCGACCGGCTTGACCAGGTAACTGTTGGCATGGTTGTAATAGGCCTTGGCCACATCCTTCTCCGCTTCAGATGTGGTAAGCACCACTACCGGGATGGTTTTCAGATTGTCATCCTCCTTTATCGTTCGGAGAACATCGATCCCGTCCACGCGCGGCAGTCGCAGGTCCAGGAGGATCATGTGAGGACGTACTGCCCTGGCAGGGTCGGAATATTCCCCGCGCTGGAACAGATAGTCAAGCGCCGATTGCCCATCGAGAAAGTGATGCACCCGGTTGGCGATGCGGTGCTCTTCCAGCGTGCGTATGACAAGCTCTGCATGGTCTGCATTATCTTCGACAAGCATAACGAGCACGGGTTCACCGGTCATGGGATTCTCCTTGTCGCATATGCTGCCATTTTAACCCTTATTGCTCCCCACGGAAGCGCTGGCTTGAAGTTGAAATGAAGTTGAAGGTTTTGTGTAACAAGTATGGATGAAGGTATCGCCCTCACGCAGCTGACGCGTCCCGCGACAAGGTCATGATATAATCCTGCCAGTTCGACCGTACATTCAACCTGGAGGATGTCCTATGGAGATCACGGTTCAAGAATTCAAGCATTGCGACATGATTACGGTTAAAGGTCGGGTGGATAGTTCAACGGCCCCTCAGCTGGCCCAGGCCCTGGAAGCAGCAAATGATGGAGGAAAATATAAGCTGGTCGTCAACATGGCCGATTTGGAGTACATGTCTAGTGCCGGTTTTCGAGCCCTCCTGGCAGCCCAAAGGAATTGCAAACGGTATAATCGCGGTGAAGTTGTGCTGGCCTCCGTGCCGGAACGGATCCGTGAAGCACTTGAACTGGCCGGGTTTACCGAACTTTTCAAAACATTCGATGATTCACTAACGGCCGTGGGCCATTTCTAGCAATCTGCCCGCCAACTGTGAGCATCGCACTTCATGAAGGGATGTATGCCGCCTTCAGCCATCGATGCTGAGGCGGCTTTCTATTTCAACTATGCATTCCGTTCGATTTGCAGCGAAATTCGAATTCCTGGATGAGATTCGCGAGTTTGTAGGCGAGATCGCCCGTACAGGCGGCTTCGGCGACAAGGATGTGTATAATATCCAGCTTGCTACCGATGAAGCCGCTTCCAATATCATCGAGCATGCCTATGAGGGTGTGAGCGACGGTGTGCTGGATCTGTCCTGCGGGGTGGAGAAGGAGGCGATCCGCATCGTTCTCATCGATTACGGCGAACCGTTCGATCCCTCTGCCATACCCATGCCAGATCTCAAGGCAGATCTGTCTGACCGCAAGATCGGGGGACTTGGTATCTTTCTCATGCGCAAATTGATGGACGAAGTTCATTACGAGCCCAGGGACGACAAAAGCAATGTGCTGACGATGATAAAACGAAAGAGGTAACCGGCATGAAAGTCGCCCCGCGTTCTCCTCTTTCACCGGATTGGCGTGAGATCGCCAGCCTGGGGGAGCAGATCGTTAGTGCGCCATCCCTGTCGGAACAGCGTGAGATCATCGTTGGCATCACGTCGCGCCTGGTAAAGGGCGATGCCTACGTCTGGCTGCACGAAAGTCTTTTCCATTTACCTAACATTTCAGAGAACACACTTTTTCCGGATGAACCCACCCGGCCGGGGATGAAGCTCGCCATGAAGACGCGCGGAGTTTGCACCCACCAGCCGCGCTTGAAAGGCAGGAAGGGGAGAGGTGCTCCTCGTGAGACCTGGGCAGCCGTCCCGCTCGAGGAGCAGGGGATGATGCTCGGAGCCCTGCAGGTTACCCGTCCCATGGGACCGGGGTTTTCCTCGGCCGAGCTTGAATCCTTAAAAGGGCTGGCAGGGGTGATCTCCGTCAGCCTGGTCGCCGCCCACCGGATCGCAGTCGAACGGTTCAGGCTCAACCAGTTAAACCTGGTGCGGGAGGTCAGCGCCCAGATCGCCAACGTCATGAACGTGGACGACCTGGCCAGCCGCGTGACCGAATTGATCCAGAAAACGTTCCACTATTATTATGTCGCCATTTTTACACTGCGCAGGCATTCCACGTCCCTGCGCTTCCGGGCCAGCGCGATGCCGAAGGATACCGGGGCCGAGCGGAAAGGCCGGCGGGTCAGCGACGTCGCTCTCGAAGTGGAAGTAGGCCAGGGACTGATCGGTCAGGCGGCTGCGACGGGTGAACGGATCCTGGTCGAGGATGTGGAGCAAGATCCGCGCTTCCGCTTCATCGATGTCCTGCCCGAGACGCGCTCCGAAGCGGTTCTGCCGCTGAAGATCGAGGACCGCGTGTTGGGCATTCTGGATATTCAGAGCAATCGGGCCCACGCTTTTCATCCCAACGATCTGTTGATCCTGGAAGCCCTGGCCGATACGATCGCCCGCGCCGTCGAAGGGGCGCGCCTCTACAGTGACCTGGAACGCCGCGCCGAACAGCTGACCCTGATCGCCGAAGTCAGCAACAGTGTCAGCTCTTCGCTCGAGGTGCGCACACTCATGGAGAACGTGGCCAGCCTGATCCACGACCGCTTTGGCTACCCTTATGTCCACCTGTTCACTGTGCATCCCAACCGGCGGCTGATCGAATACCAGGCTGGGAGCGGTGCCCGCAGCCGGGAGTTGACGGGGCACACCTTGTCCCTCGATGATGCCGAAGGGATCATCCCCTGGGTGGCGCGCGAAGGGCGAACCGTCCTGGCAAATAATGTGAAACAGGATGAACGCTATCGCCCCTCGCCTTTGCCCCCGGCAGATACGAATTCGGAATTGTGCGTGCCGCTGTTGTACGGTGACAGGATCGTCGGCGTGCTCGACATCCAGTCGCATTATCTGAACGCGTTCACGGTGGACGACCATATGATCTTCGAGGCCGTGGCCGATAACATCGCCACTGCCATTCACAACGCGGATTTGTACTCCTCAGAGCAATGGCGGCGGCGGGTGGCAGATGGCCTTCGTGAAGTGGCAGGCTTGATCTCCGCCGATGTGAGCGTCGACGATGTGCTCGAAGCGATCCTGACGGAGCTGGACCAGCATCTTCCCGTGGATATCTCCGCCATCTGGCTGCTCGAAGACGACGAGCTGTATCTCGCCGCCTGCCACAATTGTGACGAAAACCTCCTGGAAGCCACGCTGTATGCAAAACCGGAATATTACGAAGGTATGATGAATGCCTTGTATACCGACCAGCCCGTTATTCGCAAGGCAACCGATCCGATCTGGATCACCGGCGTGACCGCCGGGTTCAATCAGGATTACTCGGGGCTGGCAGTGCCTCTGCGGGTTGGCGACCAGCACCTGGGCCTCATCACGCTGGCACACAGCACGCCGGGCCGTTATGGGCACGAAGCCCAGGCCATGACCACCACATTTGCCAGTTATGCAGCGGTGGCCATCGAAAATGCCAGGTTGTACGATTCAGCCCAGGAACAGGCCTATGCATCCGCGGCCTTGTTGCAGGTGGCGCAGGCGATCGTCAGCCTCAACGATCTGGATGAGATCCTCGGCACGATCATCCGCATTATGCCGATCCTGGTCGGTGTGGAGAGGGCGGCCCTCTACCAGTGGGACGCAGGTACCGATACCTATCGACCCTCCCAGCAGTATGGCCTTAGCGAGCCGGACGAGCAGGCGTTCTGGAGCCGTTCCTTCTCGCCGGGGGAGTTTGCCTTCCTGGACGCATGCCGCGGTGCGACCGGCATGATGGCCTGTGAGCTGCCTGAACAGCCGGGTCTGAACGGGTGGCTTTCGGTGGATATCGATCAGCAGGTCAACCTCGGGAACCCGGGGGCGCTGTTGTACGCCATCCCGATTGCGGTCAAGAATGACCTGTATGGGGTGATCCTCATCGAAGAGTCGGCCGGCGGCCTTCGTTTCCGCTCGAGGCGGCTCGAAATCATCACCGGCATCGCCCAGCAGGCCGCACTGGCCATCCAGAACGATCTCCTGCAAAAGGAAATGGTCGTGCGCGAGCGCCTCGAGACCGAGGTACAGCTGGCCCGCCAGATCCAGCAGACTTTCATCCCGGAAGAGCTGCCGCAATATGAGAATTGGGAGCTGGCCGCGCGCTGGAAAACGGCCCGCCAGGTGGGCGGCGACTTCTACGATGTGTTTGAACTGGGCGAAAAGAAACTTGGACTTTTTATCGCGGATGTCGCCGACAAGGGAGTGCCTGCTGCCCTCTTCATGGCTCTCACACGGACCCTGGTCCGGGCCGCTGTGCTGGAGTTTGAATCCCCGGCCGACGCGCTGCGCCGGGTCAACGATCTCCTGATCCCGGACACCAAGCAGGGGATGTTCGTGACCGCAGTCTATGCCGTGCTCGACATGGAAAAATGTGAGCTGCACTATGTCAACGCCGGTCATAACCCTCCGCTTTGGGTGAAGTGTGATGGGACATTACAACGCCTGACACGTACCGGTGTGGCCCTCGGTGCATCGGAGGAGGCGAAGTACGAGCAGCGCGTGATCCAGTTCGAAAGAGAGGATAACCTCCTGCTCTACACGGATGGCCTGACCGAATCGTTCAACATCGATGGCGACTTTTTCGGAGAGGAACGCCTGATCGAAGCCATTCAGGCCAGTCGCTGCTCCTCCGCCTCCGAGCTGCTGGATGTGGTCGAAAAATCTCTGCTTAATTTTGTCCAGGACATGCCGCCTGCCGATGACCTGACAATGCTGGTCTTGAGGCGGGTGTAAAATCGATGTACCAAATCAAAAGATATTCAATCGAATATGAGGCTTTATGTACACATCTGAAGGTAAGAAAATTGTCTCCACCGATAAGGCACCCAAAGCCATTGGGCCGTACTCTCAGGCTATCTGTATCGAAGGGCTGGTCTTCACCGCCGGACAGGTGGGCCTGGACCCGGCCACGATGGAGCTCGTCGAAGGCGGCATCGAGGCGCAGACCCGCCAGGTGTTGACCAATCTCAGCCACGTTCTGGAGTCGGCCGACTCCGGGCTGAATTTTGTCATCAAGACCACGGTCTTTTTGCAGAGCATGGGTGACTTCGCCGCCATGAACGCGGTCTATGCTGAGTTCTTTCCTGAAAACCCCCCGGCGCGCAGCACTGTCCAGGTGGCGGGGCTGCCCAAGGGGGCGCTGGTGGAGATTGAGTGCTTGGCACTGGTCAACCCGGCCCGCGGGGATTGATACCCGACTGTTGGTCGCGCCTTCAGTGTGCCAGTTTTCGAACCTGAGTTTTGGCGGGCAGCAGGCCAATCTGCTGGCTTGAAGGATGATGTGCACGTGATGGATGAATCTCTCGTCAAATTCTGGCCGCTCATCCAATCCACGGTCCGTGAGTTCTGGGGGATCATCGAGCCGGCCATCGAGGAGGCCGCCATCCGTCATGAGATCCCGGTGGAGCTGTACTATTACAGCGAGCTGGGCCTGGACTCATTTTCCAAAAAGGAATTCCAGAAGCGCGACCCGTTTTCCAATCCCCAGGTGTTCGAAAAACTATTCGTGACCCTCAATATTAAAGGCTGGATTGAGCCGCTCGCTGACGGAAGCTATCAAGTCACGGAAAGGGCCCGTCAGGGTGCGCGTCAGATCATCCAGGCCGGGGACGACCAGCTTCTGCCTCTTGAATCATTGACAACCGTCGATCTCCGCCGCCTGGTGTCTCTGCTGAAGCAGCTCGTTCTGGCTAATTCTGTAGCCCCTCAGCCGCCCGAAAAGTGGGCTGTCCTGAAACGATTCCACGTTACCGACAACAGTACTTCGCTGATCGCCCAGATTCGTGACTATCTGATGGATTTGTTTGCCTACCGAGATGATTGTCACCTCTCGGCGTCCTTTCCCTATTTTGGGCAGGCAGGCATTATCTGGAGCGTGCTCGGTTCGCTATGGAGCCAGGAGACGGTGACTGCGGAAAAAATGGCTGAAACCCACTCCTTCCGCGGCTATGAGGCGAACGAGTACGACATTGCCCTTCAGGCGGCTGTCCAGCTCGGCTGGGCGGAGGAGAGCGGCGGCTCCCAGCTGTACAGGATCACCCAGCAGGGACGGGCCATTCGCGGAGAAGCCGAGCGCCTGACCAATGAATATTTTTACGCTCCCTGGTCGGTAATGACACCGGGCGAACTGGAGGAGCTGTATGACCTGCTATCGAAGCTAAAAGAGGAGTTGATCTCTTTTCGCAGAAGGAAGCAGGCCACATCGTCAGTGTGACCTGCCTGGAGTCTACCTGCTTTTACATGGTGGTAGAATTAGCGTCCGCAAGAGGTGGGCCTGGAGTACGTTCGCGATCCGTCTTCCGCCTGCGAAAAATGACCTCAAAGATTACGATTTACGATTATCATTGTAGATCGTACAGAAAACATGCCACCGAAAGTTTCCATCATCGTTCCCTGTTATAACGAGCAATCCACCATCCGTCTATTGCTGGAGGCTTTGTGCGCTCAAACTTTTCCACGCGCCGAGATGGAGGTCGTGATCGCCGATGGCATGTCGACGGACGGAACGCGGGCTGCCATCGCCGCGTTCCAAAGCGAGTTTCCGGAGCTGGACGTACGCGTGGTAGATAATATCCGCCGCAATATTCCTTCGGGCCTTAACCGCGCCCTGGAAGCCGCCCGCGGCGAGATCATTGTGCGCCTCGATGGGCATTCAAGGCCCTATCCAGATTACATCGAGCGCTGTTTCCAGGCTCATGAGTCGGATCGCGGTGAAAATGTCGGCGGAGTGTGGGAGATCCAGCCAGGCGCCGCTACCTGGATCGCGGAATCCATTGCGGTCGCGGCAGCCCATCCGCTTGGGGTGGGAGATGCCATGTATCGCCTCGCCGCCTCTGCCGCAGAGGTGGATACGGTCCCGTTCGGGTCATACCGCCGGACACTGGTCCACAGGATCGGCGCCTATAACGAATCCCTGCTGACCAATGAAGATTATGAGTTCAATGCCCGCATACGCAAAGCCAGCGGCCGTGTCTGGCTCGACCCTGCCATTCGTTCTGTTTATTTTGCTCGGGCCACCCTGGGGGAACTGGTACGCCAGTACTGGCGTTACGGATACTGGAAGTGGCGCATGCTGCGGAACTTCCCCGGCACGGTCCGCTGGCGGCAGGCGCTTCCGCCTATGTTCGTGTTAAGTCTCATCGGCCTGGGACTCGCATCGCTATTTTTGCCGGTGGCCCGCTGGATTCTGACCGCGGAACTGATCGTTTATTTTTCCATCCTGCTTTTTGGTGGCGCTCATGCTGCCCGTAAACATCATAAGATCTTTTTGCTGCCCGGCCTGCCGCTGGCGATCACAGCCATGCATGTCTCGTGGGGCAGCGGATTTCTCTGGAGTATGCTCACATCGAGTAAGAATTGAGAATGGCTGAAAATATCCGTACTACGCCGCTTCGTCTGCGACCTAACGAGCATCGCGCCATCCTGATCATTGGCGATCTGCTCATGGCGATCGGGTCCCTTTTTCTTGCGCTCCATATATGGAGGCTATATAACGAGTACAATCTTGACATCCTGTATGAGCAGTATATAGCCCAGGGGATCGGCCCTCGTATTGCCCAGCAGCTCGCCGAAGGAAGCACGGTCTTCGAGATCCCATTCTGGTTTTATATCCTGCCGGTCGTCTGGGTGCTGCTGCTGGTCGAGATGTATGATCCACATGTGGCAAGCAGTGGTCGAAAAACGACCCGCGGCATTGCCATCGCGGCCCTCTTTGGCCTGATTGCCTATTCCCTGGCCTTTATCATCCAGCAGGAATCAAACCTGCCTCGTATCGGTGTGGGTGCATTCCTGCTCCTGGCTTCGATCCTAACGCTCACTTGGCGGATGGTTTTCATCCGTCTCTATAAATCGACCGGCCAGCGCAGGCGCGTCCTGATCGTAGGGGCGGGCAAGGCCGGACAGACGCTGGCCGAGCTCTATCGCAACCAGGATACTCATTCATTCAACATTGTCGGGTTCGTGGACGATGATGGGCAAAAAGCAGGCAAAATCTTTCATGGGATTCCCGTCCTGGGTACCACCTATAATTTGCTTAACTTGATCGAAGTGTACCGGGTGTCCGATCTGGTGGTGGCGATCAGTGGTGAGATTAAAGGTACGGCCTTCCAAATTATTCTGGATGCACAGGAGCGCGGGGTGGATGTGACACGCATGCCCCTGCTTTATGAGGAAATGACGAGCCGCGTCCCGGTCCATCACCTCGAATCGGATTGGATCATCCGCTCATTCGTGGATGGACTGCATGTCAGTGGGTTTTATGAACTCACCAAACGCCTGCTCGATATCGTCGGCGCCTTGTTTGGGTTGTTGATCTTCGCTATCCTGTTCCCCTTTCTGGCTCTGGCCATCTGGCTGGATACAGGCCTGCCCGTCCTGTACTCCCAGGATCGCCTGGGACGAGGGGGGACTCGCTTCAAGATCTATAAGTTCCGCTCGATGAGCAAGGATGCCGACGCGGACGGTTCCCCCTTTACGACAATGGAAAATGATCCGCGGGTTACCCGGGTCGGCGCCTTCCTGCGCAGGGCGCGCCTGGACGAGCTGCCGCAATTTCTTTCTGTGCTAAAAGGAGAGATGAGCCTTGTTGGCCCCCGCGCCGAGCGACCGAGCCTGGTCAACGAATATCAGAAGCAGATCCCCTTTTACCGGGCGCGACTGCTGGTCAAGCCGGGTCTCACTGGCTGGGCGCAGATCAATTACGGATATGTCTCCAGTGTCACCGAGACGGTTATCAAGCTGGAGTACGATCTTTATTACATCAAGCACCGGACCCTGGGTATGGATGCTGCCATTATTTTACGCACGATCGGCACGGTGGTCCGGCAAACCGGGAGGTGAAATGAACGTTCTTGTTACTGGCGGCGCTGGCTTTATTGGGTCTCATATCGTCCAGACCCTTCTGCAGGATGGGCATTCGGTCCGCGTACTGGACAATTTCAGCACGGGCAAACGCGAGAATATCGACGAGCTGGTGCGGCGATTCAATGGTAACCTGCTGCAGGTCCTGGAAGGAGATGTGCGAAACGCTTCGGACGTGGACCAGGCTGTGCGTGGTGTCGAGGTCCTGTTCCATGAGGCGGCGTTTGTCTCTGTCCCGCAGTCGATGGAGGAGCCGCAGACCTGCTTCGACGTGAATATCACCAGTACCTCCCTGCTGTTCGAGGCGGCGCGGCGGGCCGGGGTGAGACGGGCGGTTGTCGCTTCGAGCGCGGCCGTCTACGGGGAATCGGACGCGCTG
>DATAKV010000425.1:0-2353 GCA_036261375.1 Anaerolineales bacterium | reverse complement strand
GATACTTCTGGATGTGGATCTGCATTGTCTCAGGATCAACTTCGATGATCATGGCATGGATGCCGCTCGCGGTGGCGCCTCGTTCCGGACCGAAATAGTTGGTCGCTTCCAGCCCCGGTTCGGTGCCCGGCTTGACGGCGCCGCGCGTCGGGTTGGCTTTGCCCGCCAGGTCACCCAGTGAAATCGATATGCGCGGCACATCAGCAACACGAACCTCCCCATCGACGAGCTCAAGTTCGTCTTCAGGAGCATTCAGATGTTCGGAAGCAAGCTTGAGAATTTTCCTGCGCACCACCTTCGCAGCTTCATTGATGGCATTTCCGGCGACGACCGCGCCACGGCTGGCGAATGTCCCCGCGCCCCAGTAAAACTGGTCGGTGTCGCCGGTGACAACATCGATCTTGTCCACGTTTACGCCCAGCTGCTCGGCGACGATCTGCGCGTACGTTGTGAAATGCCCCTGTCCCTGGGTGCCGACACCGGTCACAACAGAGACGCGCCCGCTGCCCATGACCTGTACCTTTGCGCCCTCGTACGGTCCGATGCCTGTGCCTTCCACGTAGGCAACGACGCCGATGCCTACGTGTTTGCCTTCCGCTCGCAGCCTGGGCTGGATCTCGTTGATAAACCTGTGGTACTCGATCCGCTCGAGTGCGTGGTCAAGCAAAGGCTCATAGTTACCACTGTCGTACACGAGCGGGGCAAAATCCTGATAGATAATCTCGTTGTTATAGGGGAACTGCTCAGGCTGGATGAAATTGCGCCTGCGGATCTCGGCCCGGTCGATCTTCAACTCTTTTGCGGCGATGTCGAGCATCCGCTCGATAACGAACACACCATGCTGGCGCCCTGCTCCGCGGTAGGGCGTAACGATCGTTTTGTTGGTGAAGACGGCTTTAAACTCACTGTAGTAGTGTCGAATATCGTACAGCCCGAGAACATTGGCCTGTGCATTGAGCGCGCATGTCAAACCATAAGGATCATATGCGCCGGTGTCATGCAAAAAGACATCGTGCACGCCGAGGATATGACCCTCTTTATCGAACGCCACCTCCGCCTCATGGATCTGCCCACGCTCATGTGTGGTGGCGACAAAATTTTCGGCACGATCCTCGATCCACTTGACAGGCCGGTTCAACTGCATCGCTGCCCATGGGACAAGCACTTCCTCCTGGTAGAACATCATGATCTTCGGGCCGAATCCCCCGCCAATAAACGGTGCGACGACTCGTACCTGCCTTTCCGACAATCCAAGCATGTTTGCCAGGCCATTACGGATCACCACAGGTGCCTGGGTGGTGTCCCAGACGGTAAGCCTGCCTGCACGCCGGTCCCACTCGGCGACAATGCCGCGGTTCTCGATGGCTGCAGCGCATCCATGCTCGTAACTGAATCGGCGTCGGATGACGAGATCGGCATCCCTCTTCCCGGCTTCATAATCCCCCTTGGTTTGTACCACATGCGCGGCAACATTCGTACCGAGCTCATCATGAATGATCGGGCTGTCCGGCGTCAGGGCCCTTTCCGTGTCAACGACAGCTTCGAGGGGTTCATAATCCACCTGGATATCCGACAGCGCGTCTTCAGCCACATAGCGGCTTTCCGCCAGAACCATGACGAGCGGCTCGCCGGCAAATTTCACTTTTTCTCTGGCGAGCGGAACCTGGGTCTTTTCGTTGAAAACAATATCCTTGACCGGCGGCGGCGACACCAGCAGAGGTCCCGGCTTCCAGTAATCGCCCAGGTCATTTGCCGTGTATATGGCCACCACGCCCGGTCGCAGCAAAGCCTGGGACACATCAATCTTGTTGATTTTCGCGTGGGCATACGGGCTGCGCAGGAACGCCGCATGGAGCATATTGGGCAGGTCCACATCGTCCACATACAGGCCCTGCCCGGTCAGCAGACGCGGGTCTTCGTTGCGCTTTATCCGTTCGCCAAAATAGCGAGTTGCCATTAAACCTCCATCACTACGTTCGTCATTGATCAAGCCCAGGCCACGGCCCGGCAGAAGGCCGCCTCGCCGCCTTTGAACTTCCAGGGAAAGACTCCCAGTGTTATGCGTTTGTTGTGCAGCTCCTTCAACCCGATATCGCCGCCGAGATTTTCCACGTGAATACAATCATTCGGGAAAAGAGCATTGTGCGTGAGCTGATACGCTGAATCGGGGAAAAGCTCCTCCATCTTGTCCGCGCCGTACAGTGCTTCAGTCTTTGCCCGGACCTTTTGCCAATGCTCCAGTCCGCCTGTGCCCAGGAAGCGGCC
The DNA here is from genome assembly GCA_036261375.1 of Anaerolineales bacterium. Classification (GTDB taxonomy): domain Bacteria; phylum Chloroflexota; class Anaerolineae; order Anaerolineales; family Villigracilaceae; genus Defluviilinea. The sequence goes on along the minus strand of DATAKV010000425.1, from coordinate 88 downwards.
AATCGGCAGGTTCATGGGATGATCTGTCGAGATCATATCGACTCCCCAGATATGGATCTTTTTATCCAGCAGCCATTCACAGATACTG
>DATAKV010000419.1:0-17110 GCA_036261375.1 Anaerolineales bacterium | reverse complement strand
ATCCACTGTCTGGAGTACGATGCGCATCGCGTTAACTGCCGCTCCGTCCGCACCTTCCTTATCTCCGCGGCCCATGAAACGACCGGCTGCCAAAGCCGCAGCTTCTGTGACCCGTACCAGTTCGAGTGCAAGATTGCGGGTGGGATCACTCCCTGATTCCACAGACATAGGCACCTCCTTTCATAATATAAAAAATTGGATGATGAAATAACCGATCGCCGCGCCCCAGATCCAGGCGTCGATGCGGTCAAGAAAGCCCCCGTGACCGGGGAAAACGTTGCTCGAATCCTTCGTACCGCTCTGGCGCTTGAGCATGCTCTCGCCCAGGTCGCCGAGCGGGGTCAGCGCGCCGATGAACAGTCCCAGCAGACCGCCCTGAAGCGGATCGATCAGACCGTTCAGCGGCTGCGGTCCTTCAGATGAAAATGCATAAGCAAAGAAAGCGCCGACAATGGCGGCGGTGAACAACCCGGCAAAATAGCCCTCCCAGCTCTTCTTGGGGCTGAGGCGCGGGGTCATCTTGTGTTTTCCGTAGACGGAACCGATGGAATAGGCGCCGGTATCTCCCGCCCAGACGATGGGCAGGACCAGCAGCCACCACCACAAACCCTGGGGAAGCTGGCGCAGGTCCAGCAAATAGGAACCCACCCAGCCCAGATAGACAAGGCCGGCCACCGTAACGGCAAAATCAATCCCCGCCTGGTTCCGGCCGCGCTCAAAAGCAACGAGATGGACGGTCATCGCCAGCAAGATGGAAATGACAAACAGGGGGGTTGCCGCCTCAGCAAAAAAGAAGCGTGCTGTGGCTATCACGAGCACGCCTCCGACAGTGACGATTTCATGCGGCTCCGCTTGAACCGCGCGGTACAGGCGCACAAACTCCCAGGCGCCTCCCACCAGAAAGATCGTTATGGCTAGAAAATAAAAAACCCCACCAAATATGATGGCAGGCAGACCGATCGCTGCCATCACGAGGGCCGTCAGAATACGGCTATGCATTGGAGGCTTCATACTCCTTCGAGGATACTTTTCCATAACGGCGGTCGCGTGTGGCAAAGGTCTCGAGGGCGCGGCGGTACTCCTCCTTGTCGAAATCGGGCCAGTAGGTGGGCGTGACGTACCACTCCGAGTAGGCTGCCTGCCAGATCAGGAAGTTGCTCACACGCAATTCGCCAGAAGTACGGATGATCAGGTCGGGGTCGGGCACCCCGGCGGTATACAGGTAGCGGCTGACCAGCTCATCGGTCACATCCTCCGGCGGGATGCCGTCCTTCATGATGTGCTGGATGGCGTTGACGATCTCATCCCGCCCGCCGTAATTGAAGGCAACGTTCAGGATCAGGCGGTCATTGTTCCTGGTCAGATCTACGGCATACAGGACCTTTTCCTGGAGGGATGGGGCCAGGCGCTCCAGTCGCCCGATATGGCGCAGCTGGACACCCTCCTTGCTCAGCTCTGCCAGCTCGCGGTCGATGACATCCTCAAGGATGTACATCAGGCCTTTTACCTCCTCGGGAGGGCGGCCCCAGTTCTCGGTGGAGAAGGCGTAAATCGTCAGGTATTTGACCCCGAACTCCACGGTCGCCCGGATCACCCGCCGCAGGTTCTCGGTCCCGGCCTTGTGACCGGCGAGGCGCGGCAACCCGCGCGAAATCGCCCAGCGCCCGTTTCCATCCATAATGATGGCGACGTGGCGGGGAAGCTTATCGGCGGGAATATTCGCAGGAGGTTTTTTCATAATTCAGAACCGTCATTGTGAGGAGACAGGGCGGGACCCTTCTTCCTCACAACGCCATGGCTACACTTCCATGATCTCGGTTTCTTTTTTCTTGCCCATCTCCGAGACTTCCTCCACGAAGCGGTCGGTCAGCTTCTGAAGATCTTCCTCACCACGCTTCAGCTCATCCTCGGAAATCAATTTTTCCTTTTCGAAATCGCGCATGTCATTATGCGTGTCCCGGCGGATATTGCGGATGGCCACCTTGGCTTCTTCGAGCCGGTGATGAACATGCTTGACCAGGTCACGGCGGCGTTCCTCGGTAAGCGGAGGCAGGTTGAGATGGATCACCTTGCCATCGTTGTTGGGGTTCAAGCCAAGCTCCGACACCTGGATCGCCTTCTCGATCACCTTGAGGGTGGATGGATCAAAAGGCTTAATCATGAGTGAGCGCGGCTCCGGGACGCTGATGGAAGCCAGCTGCAGCAGAGGCGTCGGTGAACCGTAATAATCCACAGGCAGTTTCTCCACCAGGCCGGGGTGTGCCCGTCCCGTGCGGATCGCAGCAAGATCGTCGTGCAGGACTTGGATGGCGCCGCGCATGCGGTTCTCGGCGCTGCTAAGCATGTCTTTTATCACCACAGCCTCCTGATGAGGGATATTGTCTCGGTTAAGGATACACCAAAAATCCAAAAAACGCTACACGGAGGAAACAAACGAGATGTTTTGAGAAAACGTGAGAGTCTCTCAAAATAAAAAAGGAGAGATAAGCCTCTCCTTTTGAACGATTCAAACCTAATCAACCACTGACCAGAGTACCGATCGGTTCCCCGCGCAGCGCGCTCGTCAGGGCGTTGGTATCCCAGAAGTTCAGGACCATGATCGGCAGGTTGTTCTCCATGCACAGGGTAACCGCTGTACTGTCCATCACAGTCAGGCGGCGGCTGAGGAAATCAAGGTGGGTCATGCTGTCGAACTTGACGGCGGAGGAATTATGCTTCGGGTCCGAATCGTAGACACCATCCACCTTTGTGGCTTTGATGACAACGTCCGCGCCGATCTCGGTAGCGCGCAGGGCCGCGGCCGTGTCAGTGGAGAAATACGGATTTCCGGTCCCGGCGCTGAAGATGACCACCCGTCCCTTTTCCAGGTGACGGATCGCCCGCCGGCGGATATACGGCTCGGCAATGGCCCGCATCTCGATGGCGGACATCACCCGGGTGTAAACCCCCGCCCGCTCGAGAGCATCCATGACAATCAGGGCGTTCATGACCGTTCCAAGCATACCCATATAGTCAGCCGTGGCGCGGTCCATGCCGCGTGCCAGTCCCTGCTTGCCGCGCCATAGGTTGCCGGCGCCGATCACCACTGCCACTTCCACCCCCATGTCGTACACTTCCTTGATGCGGCTGGCGATGGTTTCTGCTTCCGCCACGTCAATGCCAAAGCCTGATTTGGATGCTAGTGCCTCCCCACTTAACTTAAGAAGAATACGTTTATATTTGATCTCGCTCATATTTCTCCTTTGCCGGTCTGTTATTACGAAGAAACCTGTTTCCTCGTCTTACTTCCTAGAAAAAGACCAACCCGAAGGTTGGTCTTTTCAATGTTATTCGCCTAATGTCTCACCCAGCTCCCAGCGCTGGAAGCGGCGAACCACTACGTTTTCACCGATGGCTGCAACGTTTTGCAGGATCAGCTTTTCGATCGTGATCGATTCGTCGCGGATGTAGGCCTGGCGAGGCAGGACCACTTCATCCTTGAACTTTTCGAGACGTCCCTGAACAATCTTTTCGAGGACGGCATCGGGCTTGCCCTCTTCCCGGGCGCGGGCACGGGCGATATCGGCCTCATGCTCGAGTACGGTAGCGGGGATATCCTCCACCTTGAGGTAGCGCGGCGCCGAGGCCGCGATCTGAAGGGCGATTTCATGGGCCAGCTGGCGGAACTGCTCGGAACGTGCAACAAAGTCCGTTTCGCAGTTGACTTCGACCATCACACCCACACGCCCACCACCATGGGAATACAGCTCGACAATCCCCTGAGAGGCCTGGCGGTCCGAGCGCTTGGCCGCGGTGGCCATACCCTTCTCACGGAGCCAGTCCACAGCCTTGTTAAAATCACCGTCGGCTTCAGTGAGCGCCTTGCGACAATCCAGGATACCTGCATTGGTCGCAGCGCGCAGTTCTTTGATCATATCAGTCGTGATTTCCATCTACTTATCCTTCTTGCGAGGCCTGCTCGGGATTCTGTTCAGCGACAGGCTCGTTTTCCACTTTCTTGGTTTCCGTTCCGGTCTCGGCAGCAGCGCTCATCTTGGCGAGGGTAGCCTCACCGAGCAGAGCGTTGTCCTCAAGTTCTTCATCGGTCTCGACAACCTTGGGCTTGCGGACGGCCTTGTCGCCGCGAGCGCGGGTATCCTCGGGCTTCTCGTCGTCATCCTCTTCCTTGCGCATGGCTTTGCCTTCGAGGACTGCATCGGCAATTTTGGCGACCAGCAGCTTGATGGCGCGGATAGCGTCATCGTTGGAGGGGATGACATAGTCGATATTCTGGGGATTGCAGTTGGTATCCACCATCGCAACAATGGGGAGGTTGAGCAGGTTTGCCTCATGGACCGCGGCTTCCTCGCGTCCAACATCGATGATGAAGAGCAGGTCGGGGCGGCGCTTCATCGAGCGTGTGCCGGAAAGGCGGGTGGTCAGACGCGTGATCTCGCGGCCGATCAGCAGACCTTCCTTCTTGGTCAGGCGGTCGAGCTCGTTGTTGTCGCGCATCTTCTCCAGGCGTTCCAGCTCCTGGATGCGAGCGTGCATTGTGGACCAATTGGTGAGCATGCCGCCCATCCAGCGCTCGGTCACGTAGGGCATGCCACAGCGGGCCGCTTCTTCGGCGACCGTTTCCTGGGCCTGGCGCTTCGTACCGACGAACAGGACCATGCCGCCGTTGGCGACGGCATCACGAACAACATTATAGGCCTGGCTCAGCATCTTGGAAGTCTGCTGCAGGTCGATGATATGAATGCCGTTCCGTTCGGTGAAGATATACGGCTTCATACGGGGGTCCCACTTGTTGGTGCGATGACCGAAGTGGACGCCGCTTTCAAGCAGGGCTTTCATGGAAATAACAGCCATTGTTCTCCTGACTTTTCCACTTCCAACGCGCAAACGAAAGGCGTGAAGCGGAATGTGTTTAGCGGGGATATGGTTCTTGTGGATCCTTACCCGCTCAGGGACGCTTGATGCCCGTCCCAGGCAAGATGAGTGGCGCTTTTGGCGCCGGGGCGGGATTATAACATAGAAAAAAGAATTTCCTGCCCTTAAAATGCTCAATCGAGGCTCTGGCCTCGATTGAGCATTTCCGCGTATGAAATTTGTCGTACTAGATCACAGCCCCATGACCATACAACTGCTGCTTGACATTGACCACGCGCTTACGCAGGTCGGTTTTGGTTTCGATATCGCTGGCGATCTTCTCGATGGCGTACATGACGGTGGTGTGGTCGCGCCCGCCCAGGACCTCACCGATTTGCGGCAGGGAAGCGTCAGTCTCCTTGCGCATGAGATACATGGCTACCTGTCTAGGCTGGGCAATTTTCTGCGAACGATCGCGGCCCAACAGGGCATCCACAGTGGTCTGCCATTCCTTGGCTACCAGCTCGATGATCTTTTCGGGTGCCACATCCTTGCGCTGGGGGATCAGGTCGGCCAGCGCCACTTCGACGAGCTGGGGGGTCAACAAGGTGCCGCTCAGGTCGGCAAAAGCCAAAATGCGGTTGAGCGCACCTTCCAGCTCACGGATGTTGGACTGGACACGGCGCGCAATGGTTTCCAGGATGTCATCTGAAACCTGCCGGCCGGATCGCTCTGCTTTTGAGCGCAGGATCGCCAGGCGGGTTTCCAGGTCGGGCGGCTGAATGTCGGCGGCCAGTCCCCATTCGAACCGTGAGCGCAGGCGCTCATCCAGGGTATTGAGAGATTTAGGCGGACGGTCGGACGAAACAATGATCTGCTTGTCCTGTCCGTGCAGGGTATTGAATGTGTGGAAGAATTCTTCCTGCGTCGACTCTTTGCCGGCAATGAACTGAATGTCATCCACCAGCAGCACATCTGCCGAGCGATATTTTTCACGGAATGCCTGGTTTGTATGCGTACGGATGGCATTGATCATATCGTTGGTGAATTCCTCCGACGACACATACAGCACATTCAACCCGCGCATGTGACAGGCATTGCCAATGGCATGGAGAAGGTGCGTTTTGCCAAGTCCTACTCCGCCATACAGGAAAAGCGGGTTGTAGGCCCGGGCCGGCTTTTCGGCCACAGCCTGGCAGGCCGCGTGTGCAAGCCGATTCCCGGAACCAACTACGAAGGTTTCGAAGAGATAGCGCGGGTTCATGTTGGAGGGACGCGCCGGCCGATCATATGGATCGACCACTTCGAGCTGGGGACGAATCGAGGCTGTTTCTTCCAGGACCGGTTCAGGCTCATTTCCATTAACGACAAAATCCACGTTCACACTGGCATTCAGGATGCCGACAAGCAGTCGATTGACCGTGCTTGCCAGCCGGTTCTCCAGCCAGTCGCGGGCATAGGCATTACGCACACCGACGATCAATGTTCCGTTCTGGTATGAAATCAGCCGTGTATCGCGCACCCAGGTATCAAACGAGGCGCGCGGCATTTCCATCTGGAGTTGACCTAGTACGGTTTGCCATGCCTGTTCTGCGTTCATAATTGCTCCAACAATGTGATTTTGCGTGGTCGAATTAACCCGCTTTATCAGCGGCCTATTTTCGAACCTGTATAGATTTTTTATTCGTCTTACGGGGCTTTAGGAGGGCTTCGATCACCACATCCTGTATATCAGCGCGGTCACATTCTAGCAGATAAGGGGGAGAAATAACAACACGTAAAGCCTACGCTAAATTTAAAACATCCCGTTTTTTAAGGTCAGTGAATGTTAAAGGATTCATGCAGCGAGTCGTACTGAATAATTCAAATTTTCTAGAACGTCTGTTTCAGCCACTAGCAAGCCCGTCCAAAACGACGCCCCCCATATATGGTGTTGAAACGTCTCTATCTCAAAATGTTCAGTCTATGTACAGGCTCACAGATGTCACAGGGGATTCTTGAAAGCAATCGTATTTTATTTTTTTGAGCCTCAGGATTTTGTGATTCAATCTTAAAGAATTTTGGGAATCGAGGCTTTATCCTGTTTTTGTTCTTGGAACCCATGCTAACACTGTCGTTCCCTCACCCGGCGTGGATGAAATATCCACATCGCCGCCCACCGATTGGGCGCGCGTCTGCATGTTGGCGAGTCCATGACCGATGTTGAGGTTCATCGCTTCCATATCGAAGCCCCGTCCATCATCGTGGATCTCCATCAAGACGCGTTCGTCTGTGGACCAGAGGGAGATCTCGACTTTTTTTGCCTTGGCATGCTTGGCCGTATTGGCAAGCGTCTCCTGGCAGATGTGGAACAGGGCCAATGCTTTGGAGGGCGGCAGATCGATCAGGTCCGTTTCCGGTCCGACCAGCAGGACTTCGGTCATTGAATTAGCACGAAATTCGGTGGCGAGGCGTCTCAGGCCGCTCATCAGGCCGTCATTGCCCATTTGGCGCGGCCGAAGATCCAGGATGTACCCCCGCAAATCACGGATCGCCTGGTTCAAACCGTCGATCGAATGCTGGATGCGTGCCTTTGCATCGGCAGGGTTTTCATCGATAAAGTGCATGGCCCCTTCCAGAGACAGTCCCACCCCATAGATGGCCTGGATGATGCCATCGTGCAGATCCATGCCAATCCGCTCACGTTCCTCCAGAACGGCCAGGCGATGGGTATTCTCATGCAGGCGGGCGTTCTGGATCGCCGCTGCTGCGTATCCAGCCAGCATCTGGATGATCTTTTCATCGTCGGCGGTAAATTCGGGCGCGCCGACCTTCTCGGTCAGGTAGATCTGTCCCAGCTGTCGATTGGCTGCCCGGATCGGCACGCCCAGAAAGGATGTCATCGGCGGGTGGTGAGCCGGAAATCCCGCTGAGCGCGGGTGCTCCTGGATGACCGGCACCCGCAGAGGCACTTCCGTATCCATCAACTCACCGATTAACCCTTTCCCCACCGGGGGATGGGCAATCCGTTTGATCTCCTCATCTTCCATGCCAATGGAAATGAATTTGACAAGCTTGCCCTCATCGTCCAGCACCCCCAGGGCTGCGTACCGGGCGTCTGCCTGCTCACAGGCAACGGCGGCGATACGTTCCAGCAGACGATCGAGTGACACATCCTTGACCAGCTCCAGACTGGCTTTGTGCAGGGCAATGAGTCGTTCTTGAAGCTGTTCACGCGTTAATAGCATTTCTATGACACCTCGGCAGCAATTATCTCATAAAACCCCGCACGCATCAAAAAATTAGTGGAAGTGCGTGCGGGGTAAAATGTGATAGATTTTGGCAGAGGACAGGCATACAATCACATTTGTAAAGGTAGCGTAATGACAAACTCTCGCATTTCCGGATTTTACAATATGCCCCTGGACGAGCGCCGTTCCCAGTTGGGGGAGGCTGCGGATCGGACTCCCGAGGACCTGCTCCCGTTCACAACAGGCGGCCTCTCCCCGGAGGCGGCCGGGCACATGATCGAAAATGTGATCGGCCTGTACAGCCTGCCGCTGGGGATCGCCCTGAATTTCAAAGTTAACGGGCGGGATGTGCTCGTCCCCATGACGCTCGAGGAGCCGTCTGTGGTGGCCGGCGCTTCATTCATGGCAAAACTGGCCCGTGCCGGCGGCGGATTCAGCGCCACGACCACCGATCCGCTCATGATCGGCCAGATGCAGGTCATACACGTCACGAATTTGGCAGAGGCAAAGCTCAAACTGTACGAACAGAAAGCCTCCCTGCTGTCAGAAGCGGATTCCATCGACCCCATCCTGAAAAAGTTCGGCGGCGGAGCAAGGGATCTCGAGGTTCGAGTGTTCGACTCTTCGCCCATCGGGCCGTTCCTTGTGGTCCATCTCATTTACGATGTGCGTGATGCGATGGGTGCGAACGCGGTCAATACGGCTTGTGAGCGGCTGGCGCCACGAGTGGAAGCGATCACGGGCGGAAAAGTCCATCTGCGCATCCTTTCGAACCTGGCGGACCGGCGGATCGCTCGGGCCAGATGCGCCATTCCGGTGAACGAGCTGGCTTTTGACGATTTCTCCGGAGAGGAAGTTCGGGACGGCATTATCGCCGCTTACGCCTTCGCTGCCGTGGACCCCTACCGGGCAGCGACCCACAACAAGGGCATCATGAACGGCGTAGACTCGGTCGTCATCGCCACCGGCAATGACTGGCGCGCCATCGAGGCGGGAGCGCATGCCTATGCGGCCCGCTCGGGTCGATATACGTCCCTCTCCACCTGGGGTAAGGATGCAGAGGGAAATCTCGTCGGCACGCTCGAAATGCCAATGGCAGTGGGCATCGTGGGCGGCGCTACCAAGGTACACCCGGCGGCCCAGGCCGCGGTCAGGCTGATGGGCGTGAAAACGGCCAGTGAGCTCGCCGAGATCATTGTCTCGGTGGGCCTGGCCCAGAACATGGCTGCCCTGCGCGCCCTCGCCACAGAAGGCATCCAGCGTGGACACATGTCCCTGCACGCAAGGCAGGTCGCCATCGCAGCAGGCGCAAGCGGGGATCAGATCGAACAGGTCGCCGCCCGGATGGTGGCTGAAAAGATCGTGCGGATCGATCGCGCCGAAGAGATCTTGAAGGGCCTTCCGGCAGTGTAGCGGATCCCATCCTGCAGAGTCTGATTTCATGAGTGTTCGCCGTTTTGTAAGGGAATTCACCATGCCTGCCGTGTATCTGGCAATCCTCCTTGGCCTGATCGTTTTCATCGTCAGCCGGGACCTGCCCAAGGTCGGGCATGATTACGGTTTCTTCCTGCCCCGTCTGCTGGATACGCATTTGCATCACAGAGTCGACGGCCTGGGAATCCAGTGGTATACCGCCAACTTCGGAGCCGGGACGCCTGCTTATCCCAACCCGCAATACGTCCAGTATTCCCTGCCGCAGGTCCTGCTATTCGTCGTTAATCCGTGGACGGCGCTTATGCTGTCGCTCATCACGTACTCGGCGACGGGGTTCATCTGCTATTTTCTGTTTCTCCGGGAAGAGATGGATTTGATCGCATCCGCAAGTGCGCTGGGAGCTTCCTTTATCCTGGCGAATGGCTTTTTCATTGAGCACGCCCTTGTCGGTCACGTCGGTTTCCAGCATTTTCATCTTCTGGGAGCCATCCTTTTCCTGGTATTCACGAAGCGACTGGGCACCCTAACGTCTGGCATTCTGATTGGACTGCTATGCGCGGCGGTTGTGAACCAAGCCGGGTTTATCAACCTGATCATTTTTGGATTTTCGCTACTGGTCCTCCTGCCCCTGATCTACCTGCTGCGACCGGAACTTTTCCACCGCAAGGTATTTGTCACGCTGCTGGCAGGTGCGCTGTCCGCCATCCTGCTTTCGATCTCGAAGGTCAGCGCCGTGCTGGCGTTCCTGCGGAATTTCCCGCGGGTGATCGAGGATGATTACGGCCAGACCTACCTGCAGGGACTCCTCGGTATGGTCAGGCAGCTGACTGGATTTAGCTTCATCGCACCCTATCACATGCTGACCGGCCAAAAGATGGAAGGTATCATCCATTTCTTCCAGCAGGGAGCCGGCGCACAGTTCGGCATCTGGGAAATGGACCTCGCTCTGTCCCCCGGGCTGCTCATGCTCCTGATCCTTGGCACGGGATATCTGGTGTTCCGATTATGGAAAACCAGGCTGGCTATGCCAGGAACGAAATGGATCGCGGTCCTGCTCCTCTTTTCTGCAGTCTGGCTGGCCACAGACCTGACCCTGGCACAGGGCTGGCTGTACAGCCTCGTGAAGCCGCTCCCCATTCTGCGCTCGCTGCATGCCAATGTGCGGTTTACGGCCGCGTTCATTTTTCCTATGGCAATGATCGGGGCTTTCGTCTTCCATGAAATTTTCAAGGAACGGAAACCTGCTATACCGGTTGCATTTGGGATACTCAGCATCTCCACAATTGCCATGCTCACACTGTACCTGGCGATCCCCGAAGATGTCCATGTCCGTAACTTCAACATCGACTCCGTCCTGCCCACGTATGCCGAGATCGACAGGGGCTGGAATTTCAGCGTAAAAAATGTAGCAGAGATCACGGATATGGAAGCCTTTCAGCAGGAGAGCAGCAACCTGACGACGCAGGATCCCATGTTTGGTTATGTGGGAGAGTACTTCGAGCCGAAGGCTGTCCCCGGACCGGTGATGAAGCTCCGGGATGGAGACTACAACATGACTAACCCGGCGGGATTTGTTTTTCCGGAAGAGAATGACGTACAGCCCTTCGACTTGTTTCGGGAGGATCAAAAAGCAGAGCTGGATGCGTTTCTAAGCCACAGACAACCGAATCTCGAAATATCGGGCTGGCAGAAGACTGCTAATGCCATTAGCGGAATAATGTTAATCATTACCCTTGTGTATCTCGCCTACGAAGGTTGGAAAGGAATTTCAAGTTCACGTTACATAATTACTCATCAAGATTATGCGCAAGAGAAGCGGGTGATATGATTGAAATCAATCAGTCATACGCTTCAGTGAATAAAATCATGCAGCAAAGAATTATGGCCGTAATGGAAAAAAGACCTCTCGAAAAGAAAGTATCTGAAGGAAAGATATATATGACAACCCCTCACACATCTAATACCCCTTCGGGGCACTCCCCTACGTTACTCAAGCCCGCCAAGCCGGTGGGCATCATCGGTTATGGTGCCTACGTGCCGCGCTTCCGGCTCCCGGCGAAGGAAGTGGCCCGGGTCTGGACCGGCGGCAAGGGCGGGCTGCCGATCAAGGAAAAAGCCGTTCCCGGGATGGATGAAGATGTCATCACCATGTCCATCGAGGCGGCGCGCAACGCGATGAAACGGGCCCAGATCGACCCGACAGACCTGCGGGCGGTATGGGTCGGGTCCGAGTCGCATCCCTATGCGGTCAAGCCTACCTCCACGCTGGTGGCGGAGGCGATTGGCGCGGTCCCGAACACCCAGGCCGCCGACTGGGAATTCGCCTGTAAAGCCGGCACGGAAGCCATGGTCGCGGCGATGGGACTGGTCGGCTCGGGCATGGGACGCTACGCCATGGCGATCGGCATGGACACCGCCCAGGGCAAGCCCGGCGACGCGCTCGAGTACACGGCGGGCGCGGGAGGCGGAGCCTATATTATCGGTCCCGCAGAGGAGGCGCTGGCAGTCATCAACGCCGCATACTCCTACGTCACCGACACGCCCGATTTTTGGCGCAGGGAATACCAGAAGTATCCCGAGCATGGGATGCGCTTCACGGGTGAGCCCGCCTACTTCAAGCACATCACCGAAGCCGCGACGCACCTGATGGAAGCCTCCGGCACCACGGCGAAGGACTACAAGTGGGCGGTCTTCCACCAGCCCAATACCAAGTTCCCGCAGCGGGTAGCGGGCCAGCTCGGCTTTTCAATGGAACAGATCGAGCCAGGACTACTGGTGCCGGTGATCGGGAACACCTACGCCGGTGCGGCCGTGATCGGCCTGACCGCCATTCTCGACATCGCCCAGCCTGGCGACCGCATCCTGATGGTCTCGTTCGGCTCCGGGGCCGGCTCGGATGCCTTCGACATCACCGTTACCGACAAGGTCAGCGAGCGCGCCGGCCTGGCGACCAAGACCCAGGACTACGTCAAGCGCCGGACCGAGATCGATTACGCAACCTACGTGCGGTTCCGCGGAAAATTGACGATGAAATAACATTCTGTAAGGGCGGACAGCCGTCCGCCCCTACCTGGAATCACTCCATGGCCTTCTTCGACCTCTCCCTCAAGGAATTGCAATCCTACTGCCCCGACCGCGACGAACCGGCGGATTTTGACGCATTCTGGAAAGCCACGCTCGATGAAGCACGGGCCTTTTCACTCGATGCTACATTTGAAAAAGTGGACTACGGCCTCATCGCCCAGGAAACCTTCGATGTGACGTTTAGCGGATTCGGCGGGCAGCCTGTCAAGGGCTGGCTGATCCTTCCAAGCCAGCGCTCCGACAAACTGCCGTGTGTTGTCGAATACATCGGCTACGGCGGCGGACGCAGCTTCCCGACAGACTGGCTGCTGTGGGCCAGTGCAGGCTATGCCCATTTTGTCATGGACACGCGCGGCCAGGGCAGCTCCTGGTCTGCGGGCGATACACCCGACCTGTATGCGGAGGGCGGGAACGCCCATTTCCCCGGCAACATGACCAGGGGCATCCTCGACCCGAAGCATTACTACTATCGCCGCGTCTTCACCGATGCGGTCCGCGCCATCGAAACGGCACGCAGTTACGCGGATGTGGACGCTTCTCGAATCGCGGTGACCGGCGGCTCGCAAGGCGGAGGCATCACCATCGCCGCTGCGGGCCTGGTCCCGGACGTGGTCGCGGCCCTGCCGGATGTCCCCTTCCTCTGCCACTACCGCCGTGCAACTGAAATCGTGGACAGCTATCCTTACAAGGAAATCGCCGAGTTCTGCCACGTACACCGCGACAAGGTAGATACGGTGTTCCATACGCTTTCGTATTTCGATGGGATTAACTTCTCGGCTCGGGCGAAGGCGAAGGCCCTGTTCTCCGCGGGCCTGATGGATCAGGTCTGTCCGCCCTCGACGGTCTACGCCGCGTTCAATCACTGGACGGGTGAAAAAGAGATCAAGGTCTATCCCTACAACGGTCACGAAGGCGGAGACAGGTACCAGACGGTGGAAAAATTGAAGTTTTTAAAGAGAATATGGTGAAATCGATAATCGACTTCACAAATGGATGAATTAGGAATCATACAATGACAGACGTTGTAATTGCAGGTATAGGACAAACGGAAGTCGGCGAGCATTGGGATATTGGTCTGCGAGAGCTGGCCTTTGCCGCCATCCAGAATGCGGTCCGGGACGCGGGCGGGCTCCGGCCGCAGTCGCTGTTGGTGGGGAACATGCTCGCACCGAATCTTTCGAACCAGGCGCACCTGGGAGTACTCCTGGCAGATTATGCAGGACTGCTCGGCATCGAAGCGGTGACCATCGAAGCGGCAGGCGCCTCGGGCGGTGCTGCGCTGCGGCAGGGCTATCTGGCCGTTGCCAGCGGCCTGGTGGATGTGGCGCTGGTCGTCGGTGTCGAGAAGTTCACCGATACGGTCGGCTCGGAAGTGGATGCGGCCCTTGCCACAACAGGCGATGCCGATTTCGAGGCCGTGCAGGGGATGACGCCCACCGCCCAGGCCGCGCTGCTCATGAAGCGCTACATGCACGAGCATGGTGTTCCGAGCGATGGGTTTGCCGGGTTCGCACTAACCGCCCATGCCAACGGCGTGGCAAATCCATGTGCCATGTTCCGTAAGGCGATCAAGCCCGAGACCTATGCCAAAGCGGAAATGGTCAGTGACCCGATCAATATGTTCGACATGGCGCCCAACGCCGACGGGGCGGCCGCGCTTGTTCTGACCCGCCGCGAATTCCTTCCAGCCCATTGGAACGGTCCCCTCGTGAAGATCGCCGGCTCTGCTTCCGCTTCGGATACGCTGGCGCTGCACGACCGCAAGGACATGCTGTACTTCAGCACGGCACAGATCTCCGCCGGCAAAGCCATGAAACAGGCGGGGATCCTGCTGGACGATATTCACCTGTTCGAGTATCACGATGTGTTCAGCATTTATGCCGCGTTGCAGCTGGAAGCCGTTGGATTTGCCATCAAGGGACGGGGCTGGAAACTGGCCGCGGATGGGGAGATCGGTTTAAAGGGAAGGATTCCCTCCGTTACGATGGGAGGCATGAAGGCGCGGGGCTTCCCCGGAGGCGCGGCCGGTGTGTACCAGGCCGTCGACGCAGCCACCCAGCTGCGGGGCCAGGCCGGGGCGAACCAGGTCCCGTATGCGAAGACCGCCCTCATCCAGTCCCTGGGCGGTCCGGCATCGACTGCGGTCAGCCATGTTCTTCAGGCAGTGGAGTGATTTTTAGTCAACCATGGACGATGGACCATGAACCATGGTCTATCGTCTACCGTCCATCGTCATCCGGTACAAAATGGGAACGGTCAGCGCTGCCAGCACGGCCGCCAATCCAAAGAAAAGCGCAGGGAGCAGCCAGCGCATATTGACGAGGAACGCCTGCCAGGCCAGAATGCCCTGGATCTGAATCTGAATCCCTATATGCCCGGGAAGAAACTGTAATCCAAAGATTATCGAGTTGAATACAGCCGTCAACACAACCGCCAGGATCAGGTCGTTGCGCGTGAGCTGAAAGCGCGGAGCGGGTGTTGTCTGGAGGCGAGCCATGACATCGCCGGTGATGCTGCGCGGCATGGAGGCCGGGGGATAGGAACGAAGCGCATCTTCGATCCTATCATTATGATTGGGGATCAAACGGTCGTCCATTTTTCCTCCGAAGTGAAACCCTGCAGGACGAGACGCAGCTTTTCCCTGGCCCGGAAGAGGCCGGTCTTGACGGTGCCCAGCGGCAGGTTCAGCAGGCGGGCAATGTCCTCATACGAAAGCTCATCGTGGTAACGCAGGACGATCAGGATCTTGTAGTTCGCATCCAGCTGGTCGATGGCCTGATGTAACTGGGTCCGGATTTCTTTGGATTCGATCGCCCGCAGGGGATTCGATCCTGAATCCCCTGACTCCGGCACATCCGGCAGGACGTCATCGCCCAGGTCGTTCAGGCTGCGGCGCAGGCTGGGCAGGCGGTTGTAGCACAGGTTGGTAGTGATCCTGTACAGCCAGGTGCGGAACTGCGACTGCCCGCGGAAGTTGGGCAGGGCCGTCCAGGCGCGGACAAAGGTTTCCTGCGTGAGATCGAGTGCCTCGTTCTCATCCCTCACGACGCGCAAGGCCAGGTTGTAGACAAAGCGTTGATGCTCATCCACCAGGGCTGCAAAGGCTTCCGGGTCGCCTTTCTGCGAGCGCTGGATGAGGGATTGTTCGGGTTCCACGCAGGGTTTCCTTCAAGAGGTTAGACAGGGGAAATCGGGAAAAGTTTCAAGGTTGGACGATAGACGGTGGGCGATGGCCCGTTCTTATGGTCTACGGTCAATTGTCCATGGTCCGTTTGAAACTTTTTCACAAAAGGCCTGTCAAATGAAGTGAGAACGAAACAAGGAGAATTCAACATGAAACGACCTATCATCATCTCACTTTTAATTGTAGCACTCGTGCTGGTTTGTGCTGGCATTGGCGCGGTGCTCTTCTTCGCCCCGAATACCAGCCTACCGGTCAACCTCTTCGAATCGCCGCGGCTGTCCTCGGAGGCAGAAGAGAGTGAAACCCTGAATGTGGAGGGCCCCATTACGCTCAAGGTGGTAGACGAAGCCGGAAAGGTGACTATCACAGGTGCGGATGTGGAGGAGGTCACGGTCAACGTGGTCAAGACTGGATTCGGAAGCACACAGAAAAAAGCGGATGAGGCGCTCAAGAATATCCAGTACAAGATCGAGCAGAACGGCGATACGGTCACGCTGATCTATGAATATCCCGACAGCCGAACCCAGGTCTACGAACAAGTGGACTTCGACGTGACGGTACCTGTCGAAACCACGGTGGATGTCCGAGCGTCCATTGGCTCGATCATAGTTGCGGGAGTTGATGGACGGGTGGACATCGAGAACGATTTTGGCGATATCGCCGTCGAACAGGTGGACGGTGCCCTGACGGTGAAAACCGACAGCGGACGCATCGACGTGACATCGGTCAAGGCCGGCGCGGCGGATATGGAGCTGTTCTCAGGCTTCGGCAGCATCTATCTTGACCAGGTCAGCGGGGCCGGCATCCAGGCGGAATCGAGCAGCGGTACCATCGACCTGGAAAACGTCCGGGCCACCGGGGATGTGGAGCTGACCTCGGAGTTCGGAAATGTCAGTTTTGCCGATGGCTCGGCCGGGTCTCTGACCATCTCGACCAACAGCGGAGCCGTAGATCTTGAGTCTGTGCGGGTCAGCGGGGCCCTGGTCGTGGAAGATGAGTTTGGCAACATCAACCTGGAAAAAGTGGTGGCCAGGTCGTACGACACCCGGACCAACAGCGGCTCCATCATCCTGGACGGTGCCCGGGGAACGGTCAAGTCGAATACGGGCTTCGGCAATATCACGGTCAAGAATGCGGAAGAGGTAACCGTGGACCTGAATACGGAAAGCGGCTCGATCGATTTCGAAGGTTCGTTGGGCGAAGGACCGCACACGATTCATTCCAATTTCGGGCAGATCGAAGTGTCCATCCCGGTCGACTCGGAGCTGGATGTGGATTTTCAAACCGATTTCGGCAAGATCGTATCGGAGCTTCCGATTACCATGAT